>CAYUHB010000083.1:0-4786 GCA_964444355.1 uncultured Methanosarcinales archaeon | reverse complement strand
TATTACATCAAAAATTGTAGTTTAATTAACAAATAAAATTTTGATATTTTTCTTGGAAGAAACCTAAAAATATTTAACTAACATTCCTAAATCTCAATTATATGGCATTCAAATCAATTTCTGATGAATTAGCCGCCATGTATGCCAGTGATCAATACGAACGTGAACATCCTTCTACAGATCCAATGAAGACCGATATCACAAGATTGAATCGTGTCCTTCAAATTCTCAGCGAATTCGGTCTTCCGCCAAAGCATCTATTTCTAGATTTTAAGGATTATTATTATGCCGCAATGATTCTACTTCATGGTTCAAGATACTATAATCCAGAAATGGGTTCTGAATATTGTAAAATGGCCAGCGATTTATTGGCATTTGCCATCCGAAATGGTCTAACTGATGAAGATACTCAATGGTTATATGTTCAAGCAACAGAACAAGCGCGTATGCTTGCTGAATATCCTGAATTATATTTAAATTATGGACGATTCAAAGCAGAGCTCATTATTTTTTTTCAAGAATTACAAGAGAATGTGGCAATTAAAAAACAAAAAATTATTGATCTGACAAATATTCTAATCCAAGATATGGAAAAAATTAATACATTCGAATCACAATTACAAATATTTTTGGCAGAATTTCCAAGTGACTTCAAAAACAAAAACAAACCAGCTTTTCAACTTATCGAATCCTTTCTAAAAAGCGTCAAAGAATTCCTTAAAAATCAATTGAGTTACCAAAATGATGAAACAAGATTAAGAGAAGAATTAGATAAGGAAGAAAATTACTACCTTGAATTTGCAGTCCTTGTGAGACAAGCTGGAGGATTTTTGCCCAGATAATAATTTCTCAATATTTAAAAATTTGGCGCCTGCAGATTAAGATAGAATTTTTCTTAAATTAATTATAAGCATAGCTTATGCTCAAAATAGGCTATTGATATATCTAAAGTAGACTTATCATATAGTCATGATAAGCATAACATTTAAATACCTGTATACGAAAATGTAGCCTGTGCGAAGGCCAAAAAAGAAGTTTGAAGAAATCAGAAAACTCATCCTGAAAGACCTCTCAAAAGGACAAAGAACAGTCAACCAGATGGCAGCATCAACAAAACTCACCTGGAGAACAGTAGACAACCACCTCATCCACCTCATAGGCAAAGGACTCGTAGAGCCGGTATTCATCAGCGAATACGTAAAGATTTACCGGCTTAAGGTGCAACCATGAGCAAGCTGAAAGTGCTCATGTTCGGATGGGAATTCCCGCCATACAAAAGCGGAGGACTCGGAACAGCGTGCTACGGGCTCACAAAAGCGCTCGCAAAACAAAACTGCGAAATAACCTTCGTAATGCCAGTCACACCAGAAGGAGCAACAGCAAAATTCGTCAAACTCGTCGGAGCAGCAAACAACGTCAGAGTAAAAGGAGTGGACAGCCCATTAACAGCGTATATGACCTCAGCATCATACGAAGAACAACAATGGCTGTACAAAGGCAAGAAAAAACAAGTCTACGGACGAGACCTTTTCCACGAAGTGCAAAGATACTCAGCACTCGCAAAACACATAGCAAAAACAGAGGAACACGACATAATACACGCACACGACTGGATGACATACCAGGCAGGAATAAACGCGAAAAAAGTCAGCAAAAAACCATTAGTAGTGCACCTGCACGCAACAGAATTCGACAGAACAGCAGACCACCCGGACGCAAGAATAAGCCACATAGAATGGGAAGGACTAACAGAAGCAGACAAAATCATCACAAACAGCAACTTCAGCAAACAAAACATCATCAAACACTACAAAATACCAGCAGAAAAAATAGAAGTAGTACACTGGGGAATAGACGACACGCCGATAACAAACTACGCGCCAAACAAGAAAGACAAGATAGTATTGTTCTTAGGCAGAGTAACAGTACAAAAAGGACCAGACTATTTTGTGGAAGTAGCCAAAAAAGTACTCCAATACGAGCCAAGAACAAAATTTGTCATAGTGGGAGACGGAGACATGCTCCCAAAAATAATCAACAAAACAGCAGAACTAGGCATAACAGACAAAGTCATCTTCACAGGAGCATTATCAGGAGACGACGTGCACAAAGCATTCCAAACAGCAGACCTCTACGTAATGCCAAGCGTATCAGAACCATTCGGACTGGTCGCACTAGAGAGCCTCAAAAACGGAACTCCAATATTAATCAGCAAAACAAGCGGGGTATCAGAAATAGTAAAAAACGCGCTCAAAGCAGACTTCTGGGACATAAACGAAATGACAAACAAAATAGTCAACGTGCTAAGACACAACGCCCTGCAGGAAGAACTCAAAGAACAAGGAACAAAAGAAGTACAAAAATACAATCTGGACGAGCCGGCAAAAAAAATAATGGAAATATACCAAAAGGTGAAAAAATGACTGACGTGTGCCTATATTTCCAAGTCCACCAGCCGTTCAGACTAGCCAAGTACACATTATTCGACATAGGCAAGCACACGAGATACTTTGACGAGCAAAAAAACAAGGAAATAATGCAAAAAATAGCAGGAAAATGCTACCTGCCCACAAACCACATCATAAAAGAACTTCTACACAAATATCCTGATTTCAAAGTCGCTTACAGCATAACAGGAACAGCAATAGAACAATTCCAGAAATACGCTCCTGCAGTCCTGAGAAGCTTCAAAGAGCTGGCAGACACAGGAAAAGTGGAATTCCTCACAGAAACAAGCCACCACTCGCTAAGCTCGCTCAACGACAAAGAAGAATTCACAGAACAAGTAAGACAACACCAGAAACTAATCAAGGAACACTTTGGACAAAAACCAAAAATATTCAGAAACACAGAGCTCATCTACAACAACGAAATAGCAAAAACAGCAAAAGAACTAGGATTCAAAGCAATACTTGCAGAAGGATGGGACGGAATACTCGGATGGAGAAGCCCGAATTACGTCTACAAAGCAAAAGACGCCAAAATAAGACTATTGCTCAAAAATTACAGACTATCAGATGACGTCGCATTCAGGTTCTCAAACAAACAATGGAACCAATGGCCGCTAACAGCAGAAAAATACGCGGATTGGATAGCACCAATAATGGGAGACTCAGTAAACCTGTTCATGGACTACGAAACATTCGGAGAACACCAATGGCACGACACAGGAATATTCAACTTTTTGAAACACCTGCCAAAAGCGCTTGCGAAACACAACATAAGCTTCCAACACCCAAGCGAACTCCTAAAAGTAGAACCAAAAGAAGAACTCGACGTGCCAAACACGATAAGCTGGGCAGACGTTGAAAGAGACACCAGCGCATGGCTCGGCAACAAAATGCAGGAAGCAGCACACACAAAAGCCTACCAATTGCGAAAAGACGTGCTTGCCTCAGGCGACGAAGAACTAATCGAGAAATGGAGAAAACTCACAACAAGCGACCACTTCTACTACATGTGCACAAAATGGTTCAGCGACGGAGACGTCCACAAATACTTCAACCCATACGACACACCATACGAGTGCTTCATCAACTACATGAACATACTACAGGACTTAGCAGACAGAGTAGAAGCAAAACCAGGATTTTTCGATTCAATAAAAAAATGGATAAGGTGAAAAAAGTGAAAAAGAAAATCAGACAAAAAATCAGGAAATACGTGAAAAAAACACTGCAAAAAATACCGAAAATCAGCGTGACAATAGAAAAGAAAACACTAGGCAAGGCGCCGGAAAAATACAGCTTCAACCTGCAGGACGGCAGAAAACTGCAAAGCATATACGAGCTGATAGACGAACTGGAAACAATGTCAGAAGAAGCATTCAGACACTTCGTGAACGATTCTGAAAACCACTTCGCAAACTGGGTAGAACACGTATTCAGCGAAAAAACACTTGCAGAAGAGATGAGACACATGCACGACAGAATAGACACGCAAAGAGCACTGCTAAAACACCTTGTGAGGGAGCTGACAAAACACCATGCTACAAGACGTAAAGCCTGAAAACACGTTCTGGCTAAAAAACGGAAAAGGAATCAAGAACATAGCAGAACTAGGCAGAGAACTCAAACAAATGAAAGACGAAGTATTCAGCCACCACGTGAATGACAGCAAAAACGACTTTGCAAACTGGACAGAGTTCTGCCTGCAAGACCAAAAACTCGCAGTGCTTCTGAGAACAACAAAAAACAGGGAAAGAATGGCAGCAATAACAGAAAGAAGAATACAGGAGCTGACTGTGTCAAACATAAGACCGCCGACAAAAATATCACAAAAACCACAAAAAAGAGAGCTGCAGCCGATAACATACCAGCCAACAATAATCAGAACAAAAAATGTGACACCGCTTTCATTCAAGCCAGATGCGGTACAAACAGAAAATGCACACAAACCGGAAATAATCAATACACCGCACAAAACACAGCTGTACCTGGGAAAATCGGAAATATACATCCACGAGGTAAAAACCCACCATTACTCAGCAATCCAGCTCACATCATACGTTGCATTCGGAATAATAGTAGGAGCAGCACTCACAATCCTGATGTACGCGAGGTAAACCAAAATGAAATATGACATAATATGCATTGGAAGCGCATCGATGGACGTTTTCATATCAAGCGAAAGCAAAAATTTGGAATTCGAGAAAATCCACAAACATGAAGACGTATGCATGCCAATAGGCTCAAAAATACTGCTGAACGCAATACACACAGGAATAGGAGGCGGAGGAGTCAACACAGCAGTATCATTCGCAAGACTCGGGTTCAAAACAGCACTG
>CAYUHB010000082.1:0-4797 GCA_964444355.1 uncultured Methanosarcinales archaeon | reverse complement strand
ATATATGAAACGCTGAGGGCAAGTAGCTATCTTTAAAAATAGATTAAATTAGAGGTCATAAATGAACCTCGGCATTCTTTACTCCGGCGGCAAGGATTCCACTCTTGCTTTGATGAAAGCGCAGAAATATCATGATGTTGTCTGCCTGATTACTGTTGTTTCTGAGAATAAGGAGAGTTTTATGTTTCATACTCCTAATATTGATGTGACTTTATTGCAGTCTCAGGCTATGGGTATTCCTCTTGTGAGAGTTGTTACTAAAGGCGAAAAAGAGATAGAATTGGATGATTTAAAGAAAGCAATTCAGGAGGCTGTGCAGCGCTACAAGATTGAGGGTGTTGTTACTGGTGCTGTGCGTTCTACTTATCAGGCTTCACGTGTTCAGCGCATCTGTCATGAGCTGGATTTATGGTGTTTTAACCCGTTGTGGCTGCTGAATCAGGTTGAATTGTTGTATGAATTGCTGGAAAAGGAGATTCACGCCGTTATTTCCGGTGTTTTTGCAGAGCCGTTGGATGAGAGTTATCTTGGAAAGGAGATTGACAAGGCTATGATTGAAAAACTGTCTAAACAGCAGAATCCTGCTGGCGAGGGCGGGGAAACGGAAAGCACAGTCTTGGATGCTCCGATTTTTAAGAAGAAACTTGTTGTTACGGAAAGCAGAATTAATTATGCACGTTTTGCAGGCACTTTTACAATCCTTGACGCAAAACTGGAGGACAAATGATTCTCATAATCAATGTTTGCAGGGATAAGTTGAGCGAGATGGAGTTTGTCAGGCCTTTGGCAATGCTTGCTGAAGACCATGTCATCGTGCATTATTCAAAAGTTAAGCTTGCAGACAGAAAAGCAGCTGAGAAAATCATTATTGCAGGCACTGCTTTGAAGGATGTTGATTATTTGGACGGCAAGTTCTCTTGGCTGAAGAAGACTAAGCGTCCTGTTTTGGGTATTTGTGCTGGCGCGCAGATTATTGCCAAGGAATTTGGTTTGATACTTGAAGATTTTGCTTTGATTGGTCCGCAGAAGGTCGAGGTTGTTGGAAAGAACATTCTTGCTGAGGGTATTTTTAATGCTTATTTCTTGAATACAAAGATTGTTAACGGCTGCCACCCGCTTGCCGTATCAAATGGAAAGACGTGTATGTTCAGGATTGCCGAAAAAGAGATATATGGGTGCTTATTCCATCCAGAAGTATTGAATGAAAACATTATTCAGGGGTTTTTAAAATGAAATGGACTATTTTGTTGTTGGTATTGCTTATCAGTTGTGCTCCTGTTAGTCAGGAAGTTTCTTCTAAGCCTGTTGTTGCACAGCAGCCAGAGACTCCTAAGCCTTTGCCTGTTCTTGAGCCGGTTAAGGCTCCTGTTGAAGTGCCTCCTGTTCAGCCTGCAGCTCAGCCCGCACCTCAATTGTCTCCTAAGGAGGAATGTATTGAGATGTGTCAGGAGAACTGCAAGGCTACTGCTCAGAATTCCTGCACTCAGAAAGAACGATCCGGCTGCAAGGATATTTGCGGTAACAACCCGACTGTTGACCCGTCTGCCTGCACTCAGGCGTGTACTTATTTGTCTCAGCCTAACCAGTGCAAGCTGCAGATGGAACAGTTCTGCTCGGCGAATTGCGTGAGGCAGTGCAGTTGATATTGCAAAATGACTGATAAAGTTATTGTTAACGAGCCTCAGTGTAAGCTGATTGGAGAGCGAATTAAGCCTTTGCAGTTCAGAAAGAGTCATTTTGAGCGTCCGTTTCTGGCTTTTCCTGCTGATGATGAGACAAAATTAAGGGCTTATTTGTTTTCAGCCGCCATTTGCCACCAAACTCACACTTTGGTCAATAAGAGAAAGAATCTGAAGGGTTGGAGTTGCTTGGAGGATGTTTATACAAATCTTGGAAAAGCTAATTCACAGCTTCTTGACCCTGTTTTTTTGGCAAAACTTTCTCCAGAGGAATTAAGCGGAAAACTGAAGCCTCTTTTTTCTGATGATGGCAATCCTGAGAATTGTACTTTGGACAGGCTTGTTGAAAGATCTAATTTTTTGATTCAGACTTCTAAGTTGTTGAATGATAAATATTCAGGTCGTGTTGAAAATCTTCTTGTGAAAAGCAATGGCTTTCTGCTTAATGAGGGGGCTGGTCTTTATGAGCTTCTTGGAGAATTTGAGGCTTATGCTGACCCTCTTAGGAAGAAAAGCACTGTTTTTGTTCAATTAATCACTAGCGCTAATCTGTTCAAAATTAGGGATCCTGAACATATCGAGCCAGTCATGGATTATCATATGCAGAGGTTGTTGTTGAGAACCGGTTGTGTCGACGTTCTTGATGAGAGTTTGAGAAAATCTTTGTTGCAGAAAACACCTCTTTCTTCTGACGATGAGGTCAGGAAGGCGTGCGTGGAAGCTGTTCGTGTTATCGCAGGCATTGCGAGAAAGAGTTATTTTGAAATGGATGAGGTTTTGTGGTCTTTGGGCAGGAGTTGTTGCAAGGAGAAGACTTTGTGCACAGATGGTGTTTGTAATCAAAATCCTTGTAGTTTTCATTCCTCTTTTGACATTGTCGAGCATAAGAAGTGTTATTTTGATGGTGCCTGCAGGGGCAAAAACGATGTTTCTTGCAGAAAATTATGGCAGCCTGTTGTTGACACGCATTATTATTAAAACTTCAGCTTTGGTCCTGCTCGTCTACTGACTCGTTTCATCATTATTAGTAACGGCAGTGCAAACAGTCCTCTAAATATATTTGCAATGTATACGCGATAGGATATTGCTGCGGGAGACGTGCGCACTTTTTTGAAGCCAAGGCGATTATAGAATTCTTCACGTTTCGGATTACAGAGCAGGTATATTTTTGAATATTTTCTGAGAACATTGCACAATAGCTTTGTTGCATATCCTTTTCCTCTGTATTGTTTTTTTGTGATAACCACGCCAAGCTCTAATGCGTTTTTCCATTTTTTGACTGCGCAGATTGAAACAAGGTTTTTTGCCTTATATAATGCATAAAACTTTGAATTTATGGCAGGAAAAGGATCAATTACCTCTTTTAGAATAATCCAGATTGTTTCAGACGTTTTCCAGATGTTTGTTTCAACGATTTGCATTTTCAAAACTTCAATCGGGGTCCTGCATTCCTGCTTAGTTTTTTCATTAGTTTTTCAGGATTCTCTCCTTTAAGCATTTTGACCATTTTTTTGGATTGTTTGTATTGTTTTATCATGTCTCTGATGTCGCTTGTTGATACTCCTGAGCCTTTGGCTATTCTCTCTATTCTTTGGGCATCAATTATGTCTGGGTCTTCGAGTTCTTTTTTCGTCATGGAATTCATTGCGTGTTTCCACATTTTTAGTTTGCCTTCCTGCATTTGGAGTGCTTCTTTTGGCAGGGAAATCTGTCCGAGTCCTGGTATCATTTCCAGTACTTTTCCGAGTGGTCCCATCTTGGACATTGCTTCCATTTGGTTGTACAAATCCATCAGATTAAATTCTCCTTTCAGAAGTTTCTTCTCTATGTCTTTGGCTTCTTCTTCTGTTATTGCTTCTTTGGCTTTCTCGAGGAGTGCTTCTAAGTCTCCCATTCCTAATAGTCTGCCTACAAATCCTTTGGGGTTGAACTGTTCGAAGTCGTCTACTTTCTCGCCCACTCCAATGAATTTTATAGGCGCTCCAGTCACTGCGCATGCTGATAAAGCTCCTCCGCCTTTTGCAGTGCCGTCCATTTTGGTTACTATGACTCCAGTGATGGCTCCTGCTTCGTGGAATGCTTTTGCCTGTGATTGTGCTGCCTGTCCTATGTCTGCTGAGATTACCAGTAATGATTCGTCTGGTTTTGCAGTGTCGTGGGCTTTTCTTAATTCTTCAATCAAATCCAGTGATAGCGCATCTCTTCCTGCAGTGTCGATAATTAGCAAATCATATTTCTTGTATTCTGGCTCGAAGTGTTTGTAAATCTTGATTGGGTCTTTTTCTTCTTTCAGTACAAATACTGGGGCGTTTATCGGCTTGCCTACCTGCATTAATTGGTCCATTGCAGCAGGTCTGTGCACGTCTAGTCCGAGCAGTGCGACTTTTTTGCCTCGTTTCATGAAGTATTTTGCGAGTTTTCCTGCTGTTGTTGTTTTTCCCGAGCCGAACAATCCTATTAGCATTATTTTGTTGGGCATTTTGTCGCCCAGCTTCAGTTCTGATTTTTCTCCGCCTAAGAATTTGGTTAGTTCTTCGTAGACTATGTTTATCAGGTGTTCTTTTTTCGTTAGTGCTCCTGGTGTTTCTTCTTTTAGTATTCTGTCTTTTATTTTCTGAGTTAATTCAAAGACTAATTTTACATTTACGTCTGCCTGTAATAGCGCTCTTTGTATGTCTTTTACGAGTTCGTTTATGAGTTTTTCATCTACAAAGAGCGATTGTGCTATCTTTTGTAATGTGTTTTTCAGGCTTTCTGAAAGCTTTTCCAAAACCATGGAATATCGTCTTTTTAATGGATTTATAAAGGTTGTTGTAAGGAATATATATCTCCGGCGGTTTGGTTTTCTAATATGATTGAAGTGGAAAAGCTTTTTGGAATCGAAGAGTGTGAGATTCAAAGAGGTGAGAACGCGCCTGTTATATTGCAATTAACTCCGAGCGATGGAGTTTTGAAAGCGCTTTCTTGTTTGCCCAAAGGCGCCTTGGTCGGTATTGAAGATGCTTCGTATTGGGAGCGCCAGATTCATGACGTGGGCAGGGCGCCATATTGGAGTTATTTAACAAACCATGCGGGAAATGCCCGTTTTGTTTATCTTGATGATTTGTCGTTGCGTGAT
>CAYUHB010000081.1:0-4843 GCA_964444355.1 uncultured Methanosarcinales archaeon | reverse complement strand
CTTTTCATCCAATCACCGTGCCTACAAATTTCCTTCCTTTCATGTATTTGTCAAGCTCTTTTAGTTTTTGCCCGTTTATGCAAATTACTTTCATTTTTGCCTTCTCAGCTGCTTTTGATGCAACAGGGTCGAATGGAGTGCTTAGTCCTGCAACCCATTTTTGTGAGATCGTTTTCTTGTATTCCTTCCAGGATAATTTCTTTAGTGGTTTTGCATCAGGGAAATATTTTGGGTCTTTGGTGTAGACATAATCCCTGTTGCTCAGGTTGAATACTTCTTTGACATTGAACTTCTTAGCCCACAGTACTGCATCGTAGTCTGTTGAGCAGCCCGGAAGCCAGCCTGCTGCAACAAATACTTTCTTGAAGTTTGTTTTTGTCGGCTTTTGCAATGCCGGCGGGGCTTTGAAGATGTGTCTTAGCAGTTCTGCATTGAGCACTGTTGCTTTTATTCCTATTTCGTCCCATCCTAGTGGTTTTACTCCGAATTCTTTTGATGCTGCGATGTAAGCGCGTGCTGAATATCCTCCTCCGCAGACTATTATGAACTTGTATGGGCTTTTTTCAACAAAGCTTTTCAGCTTTTTCAGAAATTCAATCTGTATTTGTCCTGGATTTATCAGGCTTCCGCCTACTGACATCACCACTGTTTTTTGCATACTTCATCTTTAAGAAAGACTATTTATAAAGTTTGCCTGCGAATGCTGCGCCAAGTAGACTGGCATCGTAGTTCGTGATTACTTTGATAGGAATCTTCTCGAGCATTGCTTTGTGCACAATATTTTTCACAAATTCGTCAAGAAATTCCTTGCCAAACAAATGAGGATTCTTTGCAGCAATGCCTCCTCCGATAACCACTCCGCCAGTGGCGAGGCTGTCTAGTGCAAAGTTTCTTGCGCATCTTGCATAGAATTTGATGAATTGTTTTCTTGTTGCTTCTGCTGCGGGCGATTCTTCTTTCATTATTTCTGCGGGGTCAGAAGTTCCGGAACCTTGATATTTAGTGCGCATGAAATTGTATAATGTGACAATGCCTCTGCCTGACAGGACATCTTCATATTGAAGCATTGTTTTTCTTGACCAAAGCAGCAACTCGGTTTCTTCTGCTGTCAAGGGTAAATCAGCGTGTCCGCCTTCAGAAGCGTATGGAACATACATCTTGCCATTGTACTGCAAGAATGCCTTTCCAAGCCCTGTTCCTGCGCCGATTAGAGCAATTGGAAGCCCGTTAGGCTTGCCTGCTCTTATAACCTTGACGTCTTTTGCCTGCAAGACATTCACTGCGTATCCTAGTGCTTCAAAATCATTCATCAGCACGCATTTGAAGGGTAGTTTTCTGACGTCTATCTTCCATTTGACGTTTGTCAATTGGCAGGTTTTCTTGTCTGGCGATATTGGTCCTGCTGCTGCAATGCAGGCAGCGGAAATTTTCATTTTGGCATCCTTTAGAACTTGTTTGACAGCATCTTCAAACCTTGTTTTCTGGCTTTCAAATTGGTATTTTTTGTGTAAAACGACTTTGTTGCCTTTTACACTGCATAATCCGATGTTTGTGTTTGTGCCGCCTATATCGACAGCTAGAACAACTGACTTTGGAAGCTTTGAAAATATCTCTTTTTGCATTTTTAAATAACGAAGATTTCACGGAATGTGGCGATAACGTCCCACAACATGAGTATTGTCCACAGCAATGCTGCAAGACCTGCCAACTTGTGCCAGCCCTTGCAAGCCAGGAGGTCCCATACGAACAGCAATGAAAACAAGAGTATTATGCCTCCGGCGATGGCCACATTTAGCACCAAGTCGTCCCATATAGGCGCTACAGAATACATTATGCTTGATGTCATTGTTCCTACGCCAAGGAATGCAACAAGAAAGGCATATTTAATGCCGACCTCTGTCTGTCTAAAGATTGCTCTCATACCAAAACACCTCCTTTATTGAATAAGTACGCCGCCGCCCGGATTACTCGGACAACGCGCTAAAGTTGCATATATTGATACTCCGCGTTTCCGAGTTCCCGGAAATCCAGAGATTTCCGCGATGAACCGGGATACCCGGTTCAAATCCCTGACAATGGCAACTGTAAGGGCTTAAGCCCTTGAATACGCCGCCGCCCGGATTTGAACCGGGATATCCTTGCGGAAACCAGATTAGCAATCTGGCGCAGTACCAGGTTGTGCCACGGCGGCTTTTTGCACACCTCGCGTCTGCATTTTGATTGTGCAAAACGCCGACGCACGGCGGCATACTGAAAATACTCTTATCGAGCATATTTAAAGGTTTCGTGAAAAGGCAGCATTTAATAAAGATGCCATTTAGTAATCACTTATTAATAGTAACATTTAAATACTCTATATATCAATTTACTATATGTTTGGGGAGGACAGATGAGTAAGATTGTGGTTTTTGGAGATGCGCATGGTAAACAAAATGAACTGTATGCGCGGGCACAGGAATTAGGGGCAGATACAATTCTGCAAGTTGGTGATTTTGAAACCATAAGAAAAGAAGAGGACCTTAAATTCTTCCCTGCGCCTCCAAGATTTCGCAAAGTAAAAGATTTTAAAGACTTTTATCAGCGAGGAAGCGTCCCAATCAAAACTTTTTTTATTGGTGGAAATCATGAAGCCTTTAATGTTTTAGAGCCATTCCCAAATGGCGGTCAAATTCTTGAAAACTTATATTATTTGGGAAGAGTGGGCGTAGTGGAGATTGATGGTTTAAAAATCGGGGGAATTTCCGGAATTTATTCCGGAAAAAAATTTCATGGGCAAAGAAAGCCAGAGCTCAATTCCAGCGATAGAAGATATTTCACACTTGAGGATTTCCATAAAATAGCTGATATGAAATTAGATGTTTTACTCATGCACGATTGGATTTTTAGGTCAAAGTTTGGAGACGATGGTGAAATTACTGTTGAATCTTCCCGGCCCGAGATTGAGGAATGCATAAGAAAAGCAAGTCCGCGATATGTATTTTGCGGGCATGTACATTATTCCTATCGGCACGTGCTTGAAGGAAGCCAGGTTGTATGTTTGAGCGAACTTGAGCCATACCCTTTCAAGAAATAATATGAAAAAGCAGACAATGGATATTCAGGACTCAGTGCAAGAACTCCTTGGTAAACAAGAGTATAACTTATATTCAACATCTCGACAAATTGCCTTTTTAAGTTTTCTAACAGAAATCCGCTTTAAACCAAACATTTCACAAGACAATGTTCAAAGACCTCAGTATCCTCGTCGCATTAAAAGAGACATACAAAATCTTGAACATACTTTCTCTGAATATATGCAAGCTATAAGATATTTGTCGAGTGCACCTCACACATCTGCTGGTGCTGAAACGTATAGAAATTTGCTTGAAAGACTCACAGAAACCAGTAATGAATTAGTCCAATATAGATTGCAATTTGTAAGAGATTCAAACATTGATGTTGTTGTTGAAAGAAATCATCTAGTGCCTTTCAAAATTGAACAAATACTTCCAAGAATTGTTGTTGTATGTGAAAATCCTTCTTTTGCAACAAAACCAATCTTCAATAATGCCACCTATGACGACAGCATAGATTTGCTGCTTCCAGCTTATGATAGAGTTGGTGCAATGAGTTTTCCGGGAGAGGAAATTCCATACACCGCGAGATTTGCAAAAATACGTGATGGCTTATTTGATAAGACAAACGTGAAATTATTGCAAAGAAAGGATTTATGCGGCAATCCCCGTTTTTAAACCAGATGCATATTTGTGCAAGAATTCAAGTGCTTCTTGATAATTCAATATTTTAACAGTTTCTAACTTGCGAGTTTTCCAAATTTTTACAAAATTTCCTATCTCTTTGCCTGCCAAGCCTTCTTGTTGTATTTCTTTTATTGTTAATGGATAATAATTATCAGTGAAGTATTTTATCTGTTCAGTGTCAAACAAAAATTCTTCTAAGACTCTGCGGGCCTGGGCCAAATCTCCTTCTTTTATGTCTGTAAAAACGGGATTTGCATATTTTGTTTCCTTAAGAGTCATACATGCATTAATAATGCGCCAAGCGTCCTCCAATAATTCATCAATAATCTTATTTTTGTCAATCAACAGCCCCTTTGTCACAAGCAATCTTTGGACAAGGTCACAAAGCGCTAACCCAAAACGCCTAACTCTTATGATATCAGCATAACTATAACTTACAATTGCAAGAATTCTGATAGTTTTGATTATTGTGGCAATAAAACTGCGATCAAAATCCTTCAGCGTGGAAGTGATTTTTAAACTGTTAATTTGACTGTCAATCTGTTCCTGGCGTATATCGGCAAGCATTGCAGCCAATCTAATATCCGCTTGCAGAAAAGGATCTCTATCTGATATTTTTAAGAATCGTAAATTTTCAATATTGAAATATTCAAAAATTGATGTGACTACTTTGGATTGTTCATTAAATATTTTTATGCAATTGTATATTCTTTCATCATGATCCCCTTTGAAGTCTTCTAACCACTTGCCGGTTCCGTTTAACACTTTGATAAGTGTGCCGGTCGCTTTTCCAATATCTTGCACAGTCTCCTTGATAAATATGAGTTTTGGATCCTGCTCAACATGATCATAAACTTCCTTGATCGCATCCAAACCATAATAATCAATTTCTTGGCGTGTCAAAAATTTTTGAAAAAGGTTTAAAGTCTTGCCTGCAGTTTCAGATCCAAAAAAGAATTCTTCAAGTCTGGCAAACAAAGGCCGAAGGGATATAAAAAAAGCTTGCTGAATTTTGTCTTGAGATGGAAGTGTTGTAGTGAATCGTCCAAGAAATGTGATAAAATCTTGCAAGCCCTTGCCGCCGGTTGTTTCTTTCCTATAAT
>CAYUHB010000080.1:0-4895 GCA_964444355.1 uncultured Methanosarcinales archaeon | reverse complement strand
ATAAGCAATCGCACGATTGGTAAACAATGAAGCAAGACAGCGCTTGCAAGCATCCATCAGCTCATGAGGACCGCGAACATTAAGGAAAGTCTCCTGCTGACCAGCAAAACTTGCTTCAGGAAGGTCTTCAGCAGTAGCAGAAGAACGAACAGCAACATCAGTGTTCTCTGAACGATATTCTTTTGACAATTTATGATAAGCCTGAACAATCTCGGCTTCCAATTCAGGAGGAAACTCACAATGCATAATGATATCCCTTGCTTTCCTGCCAGCATCAGCCAAAGCACGAACATTCTTAACATTCAAGCCACGCAAAGCAGACTTCAAAGAATTCATAGCACCAGACTTTTCCAAAACATAACGATAACCAATAGCAGTAATGGCAAAACCATTAGGAACACGGACTCCTTTCTTGGCAAGAGTACGATACATCTCGCCCAGAGAAGCGTTCTTTCCGCCAACAAAAGGAATATCCTCAATACCCAACTCATTAAACCAGAGAATAAAAGCTTTAGACTTATCCATACCCCACCTCTTTTCAAACCAAAAATTGGGAAGAAGGTATTTAAATATTGCGGTATACAGATTCAAACATATGAAAGAACAACTGATAAAACAGTTTGAAAAAATGAAAGTAAACAGAAGAATAATTTCTGCATTCAAAGAAGTGCCGCGCGAAGAATTTGTACTGCCTGAATGGAAAGAAATGGCTTATGAAGACACAGCACTGCCGATAACAGCAGGACAAACAATTTCCCAGCCAAGCACGGTAGTATTAATGCTGGACGCGCTTGAAGTCAAAGAAGGCATGAAAGTGCTTGAGATAGGCGCAGGAAGCGGTTACAATGCAGCACTGCTTGGCAAACTAGCCAAAAAAGTATACAGCATTGAAAGAATAAAAGAACTGGCAGACCTGGCAAAGAAAAACCTGAAAGGGACAAGAAATGTAGAAATCATACACGCAGACGGCAAGAAAGGATATCAAAAAGAGGCACCGTACGACAGGATAATCGTTACGGCAGCAGCTGAGAAAATACCAGATACACTGCTAAAACAGCTCAAAGACAACGGAGTATTGCTAATGCCAGTAGGACCAGAACACGGACAGGAACTAATACGCGCCAGAAGAAAAGGAAAAGACTACCTCTATGAAAAACTCGGCAGCTACGTATTCGTGCCATTACTTTAAAGCAAAAAGAACGAAAACCAGCGCTGCAAGCAATATAAACAGCTTCAAGAACGGAAAGTGATGCACGTGGTGCCTCTTTTTCAATGCTTCAATGTGTCTTCTATCGTAGTTCATGTACTCACTCTATATGTGCAAGAAAATGTCGCTGACTTATGTCAGCGAGCACTTTTTCTCGTCATACTCGAAAAAGAAAGAAAAAATAATATAAAAAGCTTACTATTTAGCCGCTAGCCAGCTGCCAGATTGCCTTCAAAGCAACAATCAAAGATGCAGGGAAGACAAAAGTCACAATGTTGGCCAAAATCATATACATCACAGAGCCAGTAGCAAAAATGTTAACTGCTGAACTTGCAGCTATGACCAAAGCAATAGTCGCAATCAAGAACTCCTGAACCTCCTTTGATGTAATGTTCAACAAACCAACAATCAAACCCAGCAACACCAAAATCCACGTCACTGACGGCTTCTGCAAGGCAGGCACAAAACCAGCAATAACTGCCAAAGCAATACCAATCAAAAATGCCCAATGTCCTGTTTTCGAATCCATAAAATATCACCTCTGGAGAGCATAATCAGAAAATCAGATAAAAAACTATGTTATTACTCAGAAAGAGTATACGCAATATCATCTCACCTACGCCGTTCTGCCTCAGCACAGCCGAGGTGCTTTTTCTCTCTCCCTACGCGTGCGAGGGAGAGAAAAAAGCAGTCGAAGACCAGAACGGCGGCAAAAAAAATCAAAAAGTATTCAACAAATCATGCGCGTCTAACGCAGCCTCAACAGAACTAAAGATTTCCTTTGACTGCACAGCAAACCTGGCGCGAAGCTGGGAAAGCTCATCTTTTTCCACCTGGGCAAACTTGTCAGCATCAATCAAACCGTAAGGATAACCAAGAAATGCAGGGTCAGCAGAATTCGCAGAAAGAGCTGAGAAAGCTTTCGGCAAAGAATCCCTGTCATGAAGAAAAACATCACACCTGAAAATGTACTTTGCAGAAGGATGGAGCTTCACAAAACCAACACCACCGCCAGCATAATAAGACCAACAACCAGCAGGAGCGATATTGCGCAAAGCAACCAAGGCACTATTGCCCAAATCAGTGCACAAAGTTGAGGTCTTGGACAAACCAAGAACAACAACCCCGTTGCGCTGGGCAGTATTGCGCAATGAACGCAAAACAGCTTCCATCACCTCTCCCCTCGCCTCCAAATCACCATCACGAACAAGAATGCCGGTCTTACACAGCTCTTCAGCAAAACGAAGCTCCAACAATTTCCTGACATGACCGGCAACAACAGCAGGCTCTGCACGCCTGCCGCCAAAACACAAAAAAGAATCATTAGCATCAAAAGACAGCCTTTCCTTTTCAACACCATTAACATCAAACAAAACAGATTCAAAACAGAGATCAAGACCCTTCTGACAAGCTGAGACGACAAGGAAAAACTCCCTAACCTCGCGGTCAACACGCACGTTATTATCATAAAAGCAGGCATGCAAACGAATAAACTGAACACTCACATTAGGACCCTTCAGAATCTCGCCATTACCGCCATCAATAAACACCATCTGAGGACCAACAACCGGCTGAACAACCTGAAACGAGTCCTTCTTCAAAGGAATACGCTCATGAGAACCAAACAGTATAGCACTGCCCTGCTGTTCAAGGCGCTTGGACAAAAACGGAATAATGGAATCAAAGGCGTGCATAACAGAGAGAGAAAAACAACATAATAAAACGTTATTGGTGAAAAGAAATATAGTTTACAAACCAAGCAATTTCAAGCCGCCGAATGAGACAACCAAGACTATAATACCTGCTGCTATAACACCCAAAAGAATAGCCAAAAACGATTTCTTCAAGTTCATACCAAAAAACCAGGCAGCAAGAGCAGCAGTCCAAGCACCAGTACCAGGAAGTGGAACAGCAACAAACAAAACAAGACCAAAAATTCCATACTTATCAATTAAAGGCCTGAGCTTTCTCCTTGTACGCTCCATAAACTTGTCGAAAACAGACTGATAAGAATTCACGTGCAACAATCTCACGTGAATAAACTCAAGAAAGAAAAAAACTACCGGAACCACCAGAATGTTAGCTATCACGCAGACAACAAAAGCAAGCCAAGGACTAACACCAGCAGCAAGAGCAACAGGAATACCACCACGAAGCTCAATAACAGGAGTCAAACTCAACAAAGCAGCCCAGAGCAAGGCGTTCATATTCTCACACGCTCCTTAACATACAGCTCATTGAGCAAACGCTTGATTGCCTGTTCAGGCGTGGTTTCATCACGCTTAACTATAGCATAAACTCTCCCTTTTTTGACAAAAGTCTTCTTGTAAATATTCTTAAACTTCTTAACAGCATCAGGAATCTTCACAGGAGGACCCATCCAGTCCATCATAGCAGGCAATTCTTTCTTATTCAGCAAAAACCACCAAACACCAAGAGATTTCCTATCCCAAGACCAGCCGGAATCCTTAACCTTGAAGTCTGACAATTGGCTGCGAACAAACTCAAAAGCACGCACAAACTTGGTGCCGGCAACATCCTCCTTGTCAGGCAAAGTTTTGACACTAGTTTTCACAAGATGACCCTTCATTTTGGAAAAATCAACAGGCTTTTCCACAAAAGAATCAACAGACGGCTTTTTCAAAAATTTCTTAGCAGCAGAGATGAATTTATCAAGATTTTCCTGCGTCAAAGCAGCAGCAGCATTCCTGCCAGGCTGAACAGGGTCAACCAGTATCAGAGGACCTTCTGTCTTTGACTTGTTCATCATCAGCACAGCCTTGCCCTTGTAAACATTATTGTAATCAAGAACAACCTTTTGCTTCCAATCTTTGGCTGCTTTCAACAAAGGAAGGAAACCGCCATAATAGATTATCAGAATGTCAAGCACGTGACCGGAAAAACCACGAATATAACTTTCAGCACCATAACAAAAATTGGCTTTGCAAAACTTCTTGGCAAGACGAATGTCATCCTTCAGCTTTTTACCATTCTTATTAACCCAGGCAACATGCCAAGGAGAGAAGTCTGTAACGTTCTCAGCCTGATCAGCTTTTGCTATGTCTAATACCGGGATAATTTCATACTTTATCCCGTTCCTAACCCAAAAATAATCACGACTGCCGTGAATACGCTCACGAGACTTTGGAATGGCTTTTTCCAGCAAATTGCTCAAAATCTGATTATGATGAGCAAAACTGAACTTCACAAAAATGTCAACATCGTAATCACCAGAAAGCCAAGTGTCTTTCGAATAACTGCCGCCAAGAACTGCTGTTGCTCTGAGCTTTAGACGCTTCAATTCTTTGTTAAGCTGGGAAAGAAACCCATTAACCTCACCGAGAACTTTAGCACGCTCTGAATTGGAAGGAATGATGTCATTCAAGACAGGCTGGAAAACGGATTGATAACGCATCACTACTAGAAACTATATTTTGCTTAAAAAGGTTCTTAAAAAAGAAAAAAAAATTATTGAATTCTTACAAACTTGCCATCCTTGACCTGCTTTATAAGAATCCCCTTCTTAACGTCACCATTAACGTCAAAAGACAACAAGCCAGAACCGCCAGGGAAGTCCTTCATAGCAAGCAATACCTTTTTGACTTCTGCAGGTTTTTCGCCGACCTGCCCTATAGCATAGGCAAGCACGTTCATTGCGTCATAGCTATTAGCAGCAGTGTTATCAGGA
>CAYUHB010000079.1:0-4913 GCA_964444355.1 uncultured Methanosarcinales archaeon | reverse complement strand
AAAACAACACTCCAAATACAAGGAGTAGACCCAGTAGCGTGGAACGAGATGACAACCGCTGAACTTGAAAATGGAAGATTCCTCGGACCAACAGATTACGGCTCGGTAGTCGTAGGATACTCACTAGCAACAAGAACATTCAAACAGCCCCTAGCAATAAACAGAGTGCTCACCATAGAAGGCAAACCATTCAAAATAGTAGGAATACTAAAAGAAAGCGGTTCAATGGGCGGAGATGACAACAGAATAATAATGCCAATAGACGCGGCAAGAGACACCCTTGAAGACATGGACCCAACACGCCTTGACACCATAATCATCAGAGCAGCAAGCGTAGATGACGTTGACCAAGTAACAGCCGATGCAGATTCAAAATTAATGCTATCAAGACACAAAACAAACAGCACAAAAGACTACTCAATACGCTCAGCAAAAGAAGCACAAGCGCGAATGACAGACATAACAGGCACGCTGTCATTATTCCTTGGAGCAATAGCGGCAGTTTCCTTGCTGGTAGGAGCAATAGGCATCACAAACACCATGTTCACATCAGTACTTGAAAAAACAAAAGAAATAGGCATAATGAAAGCAATAGGAGCAAAAAACAGCGACATACTAATGATATTCATGCTAAACGCAGCACTGGTAGGAGCAGTAGGAGGAACACTCGGCATACTTCTTGGAATACTAACCTCCAAACTACTGCCATTAATAGGAGTGCGAATGATGGGAATGGGAGGAGAAATGACAACCGCAGTAACACCACAACTGGCATTACTGGCATTCGGACTTGCAGTAGGAATAGGAATACTTGCAGGAGCTATACCGGCATACAGAGCATCAAAACTAAAACCAGTAGACGCGCTAAGGTACGAGTGAAATAGTTAGATTTATATATAACTTAATCTAATCATTATATAATATGGCCGAAGCTGAATGCATAACAAAAAAGTGGGGAAGCTCAATCGGAGTAGTAATACCTAGAGATGTCGTCCAGAAAGAGAATCTTAGAATAAACGAGAAAATCTGCATTGTTATCAAAAAGATGCCAATGGCAAAAGACATCTGGAATCTCGGGCCACTGCGCAGGACAGAATCAACACAAGACATAAAAGACGAGCTGAAAAAAGGATGGTAAACTACTTTTTTGACTCATATGCAATTATTGAACTGCTGATGCGCAATCCCGCCTATGAAAAATACCGCGAATACCCGCTAATAACAACTGTTATGAACAAGATTGAAGTGTGCTGGTGGGCATTAACGCGCTACGACCAAACGCTCTCAGACATAATGCTCAGATCGCTATCACACGCAAGCGAGATTACCGACGATGTAATCAGAGATGCAATGATTTTCAGAAAACAATACAAGAAAAGAAACATTTCATTTACTGATGCCGTCGGATATGCGTTTGCACGAAAAAACAACCTGCTTTTTCTGACCGGCGATAAAGAATTCAAAGACCTGCCTGGCGTTGAATTTGTGAAATAAGTTTTTTGATAGAAACAACCCTGACAAGACGATGCCTCTTCTGAGGCAAAGTATCTGTAACAAAGATTTTCTTAATGGGTGATTTTGACAGTTTGCTTAATGCGTTATCTGCAAAAACGCCGTGAGTTGCTGCAACATAAATGTCCTTAGCACCTGATTTCTTCAAAAATTCAGCTGCCTTAATCACAGTACTGCCAGTAGAAATCATATCATCAATAATCAAAACATCTCTTCCTTTAACATTTCCATCAATAGAATGAATTTCAACAACATCGTGAGAAGGTCTTGACTTCTTCAGGAAAACAACCGGAGAATTCAAACATTTCTGCCAGTAATTCGCATGCTGAACTGCGCCTTCATCAGGAGCAACAATGACGACGTCTTTCGGAATAAATGGAAGAAACTGCTTGACAGGAATAATATTATTGAAACGCAGGAATTTATTTAATTCACCGTGAACATCAAATGCAGTAATCTTCACACCTTTAAGCATATTTGCAATAACTTGTGCAGAAACAGCCTCACCAGGAAGGTTTATACGGTCCTGCCTTGTATAACCAAAGTAGGTGATAATTAAATGAATATCTGCATTCTGGCGCTTCAAAGCATCCAAAACAAACAAAAGCTCTAAAATGTTTTCCGCAGGAGGGTGCAAAGAAGCAATTACTGTAACTTTGCCTTTAACTTTAGGAACTTTAACGTACAATTCGCCGTCCTTGAAGTGCTTGATGGTAATTGGGGGGCCTTTGAGCTTCAAATGCTTCACTGAAGTTGTGGTTATCATGTTATTGCAATTCTTTAATCGCGCGTATAAAAGCTTTGTCGCTAAGCAATGGCTGTTTCATCCTCAACGCGTTTTTTATGGCTTTTTTTGCGAGCAAATGCAACTTGCGAACAACAGGAGAATTTTGCGCTTCTCTTTTGATTAATTTTCGGCATTCTGCAGTTCCACAATTGCACTTCATCGCCGAAATCCACTTTGGATGAATAAGCCCATAATCATAAGTAAGCTCTTCGCCTGCTTTGATATCCCTGATGGCAATCTCGAAATCACCGATATAAGTTGCATTAGGATTACAGCTGTGATTCCAATACTTGACGTTGTCGATATGATAAACAAGGTTACCTTCATCATCCTCACAGGAATATTTTCTCAAAACAGCCCTGTACTTTTTGCTAAACGCATTGTATTGGCTCATTGAATAAACACGCATTTTTGGAGAAACCAGCAGAATAGTCCCTTTAGGAATATTCCTTTTTGCAAAAAGCCCTTTTCCTGAAATTGGACTTTTCTTAAGAATGATGTCTGGATGAAGCATAAAGAAGAATGTGCATAGAGCCTTTAAATAATTGTCGACTAAGAACTGGGGCTGGGAAGAATCGGACTCCCGTCGCAACCACCCCAAGGTTGCAGCCTACCACTAGCAGACAGCCCCGCAGTAATTAATTTCTGAATGATATTTATATAGTCTTCCCTGTTCCAGCGAAATAGTGACCTTCTGATTTGACTAATATATTTTCAAAAAGAAACATCTCGTTATAAGGCGAGAATAAAAATATGGGAGGTGCTGGTTTTTGAAGGGAATGGTGTATAACATCCTTGACCGACGGTTGAAAACTGCAAGGCAAATAAACACGGTCAAACTGATGCTTTTTTATTTTTTTAACAACATCTTCCAAAGAATTGACTTTATGTATTTCAGGGCCTTTTCCTTCACGCAAAAAACGGCTTCTTATTCGTTGTTCAATATTTTCATAACCCCTTGGTGTGAACATCAATATCTGACTCGGATTTATGTTAACCAGATTATTCATTATTCCTCTCAGAAAATTCGAATATTCGGAAGAATGCAGTCTGCCCGCGTCGATAAAACCATAAAAATCAACCCTGTCGGTTTTTGGTATGCACTCATTAATGTTTATAATGCCGTCAGATTGACTGGCAATAAATATTATGTCTGCATTTTCAGGAATTTTTGATAGCAAGCGAGAAATTCCGCCATTCGGCAGAGCATAGTCAGCTGGAAAAAAGTAAAGTCCGTATTGTTCGGCAAATGCTGGGTGGCAGGACAAATCACCCGAATCTGTTTTCCCGACTTTTAAAGAGGTAAGCACCACATCTTCTTTGAGCAGTATCTGAGAAAGCAGCAAAAGAACCTCATCATTCTTATAAATGCCAAGGGCAGGCGTTTCAACATAAATTTCTTCAAATTCAGGCTTTAATTTCATTACAGTCTTTATTATAAACCCCTCATAATTAAATCTTACACAAAACCTTTAAATACCTTTGCCACTGAATAACTCGTAATGAAAAAGAGGACGTTGTTGCTGGTATTAATACTGGCAACCGCAGTGTTTGCAGGAGAAAATCTGGATTCAAACTTCACAAAAACCACTCCGCACTACGATGACTTTCCACTGGACAACATACACATTCTCAGACTGCAGGAAGCATCAACATCACTTGGCGGCAACGTTTCTGAACTAAAAAAAGAAATGGCAATATTCCAGGAACAACGCTCACGAGAAATAATCACATTACAAGCAACAATAGACAACTACCAGCGCACAATAATGGCGCAAATAGCAGGACTCCAAAACTCAGCAGACAGACTATCATCAAGACTTGATGATGCGGCTGACAAAATTTCAGGAGCACAGGTAGCTGTTCCAGAAGTCCAGGAACCAACAACAGTCACATTCCCGCCATACATGACAATACTACTCGGCGTAAACGTATTCTTGCTCATACTCGTAATAATATTGATATTCTGGCTGAGAGAACAATACCACACGCACAAAGAAACCAAAAATGACATACCAATAGGAGAACACATACACCCGGCACCGCCAGAGCTCATAGCCTATGTTTCAAACCAGTTTGACAATGGCAAAAAACTCCACGACATAAGAATGGAACTCGCAGGAAAAGGATGGACACCCTCTATAATAGAGCACGCGATACACGCTGCTAAGGAAAAGTAAATACTTATTTTTCAGTTCTTAAGGCAGGACCTGCAGATTTCCAAATAATCTCAAAGAATTTAGAATATGCTTTCGATGCAGCCTGTTCTTCAATCAAAAAGCCATAGGGATTGTCAAGATAGATGACGATGGCGACCTTATCTCCACAAATAAAAGTCTCAACAAGCTCCTCAAAAGTTCTGTCAGTCAACCTGATAAAAGTATTTCTTAACTTGCCCAATTCCTCACTTCTTGGAGAAAGAGAAGTATGGAAAATCATCCGTGCCCTGATCTTTTCGTCCAGTCTTTTCCTATGAAAATTTTTCCAAAAAACATTTCCCAGAAGCTCCAAAGACTTCAT
Organism: uncultured Methanosarcinales archaeon; assembly: GCA_964444355.1. Taxonomy (GTDB): domain Archaea; phylum Nanobdellota; class Nanobdellia; order Woesearchaeales; family ARS49; genus CABMGU01. Next base: position 94 of record CAYUHB010000079.1, on the reverse strand, counting down.
AGCGCCTCCATAAGAAAGCAGCTCTTCAGCTTTTTGGTCAATCAAGAGCGCAAGCAACTGCTTAACACCTCTTACTCCATAATAGACCCCTGCC
>CAYUHB010000078.1:0-4945 GCA_964444355.1 uncultured Methanosarcinales archaeon | reverse complement strand
GGTATTCTTCAGTATATTTTTTGAGTTTTAGAGGGTCTTGGCACAAGGGGTTTCCTCCTCCGAGGTATCCTTCTCCTATTGCTCCCATTCCTGTTGATTTGCAGTTGACTATTCCGCACAGGCTGTCAAGGAATTTGATTATGGCGCCTGCTCCTTTGAACACGCTTTCTGCCATTTTCTCTTCGCCTTTGCACAGTCCTACTGCTAGCATTGCCGTCGCGTCTCCGACACCTTTTCCATACGTAGTGAGTTTTAATACTGCAGACACTCCTGTGAACATGGCGAATATTAGATACATCGAAGTTATCACGTTCATTATTAATGATTTTATCCAGCAGCAGAGTTCTGCATAGTAGACTATTGTTTTGAGTGTTCCCAGCCATTGCATGTTGTTCCAGGTGTCGTCAAGTGTCCTGTTTATTTTGGCGTCTATGTTGGTGTGCGCCAGCTCCATTGGGTTGTTGTAGAATGGGAGCAGGAAGGTTGTGTTTAGTGTTTGTGGTATTGGTGTTACGTAGTATCTTTTGGTTCCATTTATCGTGGCTTCTCTTTTTGAGTAAATGTTTATTGGGCAGGTGATGTTTAGTCTGGACGTGTAATAGTATTTTGGCTCGAGTTTGATGAATAGGATTGGTGATGTGCTTCCTTCTGCAGTGTTTATCATGTAGATGTCGTTGACGTTCAGGGTTACATCGCCTATGCATTGGTCTGGTGCTGTTGGTCCTGTTATTGCGAGTGTTGTGACTTTCGGGTTTGGAGAAATCAAGTCTAGTCTGCAGGTGACTATTGATGGCAATATTGATGCCATGTTTCTGTCTATCACTCTTGGACTGCAGGTTATGCTTGGCTTGTTCCAGTAGCTTAGTGTTGTTGCATTTTCTTTTGCGTAGATTTCGAGTTTTGTTGAAGTGTTTGCCTTGTTTTGCGCGTCGTCGTAGAATGAAAATCCGATGTTTGCCGTATAGGGTCCGTCGAGTATTACTGTGCCGATGAAGCTGCAGTCTTTTGCTCCGCCTTCTGATGGCAGGCATTCTGTTGCTGGTTCTTTGTCATTTCCTCCTATGTCTGAGAAGTTTGCGAATGCTGTTTCAAAATCTCGTGATCTTACTTTGTATTGTGCGTAGTCTCCTCTGACTGCTCCGCCTGTGTATGTTACTCCTGCTTCTCCTGTGACTACTTTTTGCTCTATTATAACTGGTGGTGCTGGTCCTGTGTTGTCGTATATTACATCGTATGCTTGCTCTGCTCCTATTGTGTTTCCTAAATCATCAGAACTGTCTGCCAGTAATGTTATGGTGTATGGTCCTTCTGCTACGAACTGAGGCTCCAGTAGCCACGAGCACTGCCATTCTGCTCCTGATGTTTTTGAGCACACGTCTGGCTGCTTTATTCCTCCCAAAGCGCCCAAATCAAGATTTATGTTTCTGTTTGATAGTCCTATTCCCGGGCTTCCTGTGTTGTCTTTGTCTTCAAATTCTATTATTAATTGTGTATCATAGCCGTATAACGGGACTCCGTTTCTTGTCGAGTCCGCTGCTAGTCTTGTGACTGTTGGCGGCGTGTCGTCTGCTTTTATCGTGCATGGGAAGTTTTCTGTTTTTTCATTTCCGAGTATGTCTCTTGCTTTGACTGTTATTTGGCAGGTGCTTACTTCTGATACTGGTATGTTTTCCCAGCTGTAGATGTCGTTTTGCGACACGTCTGGTGCTAAAAAGTCAGGCAGATCTGGGTTTAGTTGGTTGAAGTTTGCTCTTACGCTTTCAGGGTCTACTTCTCCGTCGTCTGTTATTACTGCATTGATTGTTGCTTGTCTTGCTTCTCCTGAGTGTACGTGTGTGAGTATGAATCCGTCCTGGTCAAGGATGTTTACGTCTTCTATGGTTGGCTGTGCTTTGTCTATTTGGACTTCCTGGCATCTTGGCGCGCTTGCAAAGTTGACGTAATCTAGTGCTGTGATGCATATCTGTTTTGTTCCTGCTGTGTCAAAGTTGATTTTGAGCGCGTTGTCTTTTGTGCATTCTCCGAGTCCTGCTGAGTCTGTTGCGAATGTTGCAGTGCCTGATTTTACCGTGATTGTTTTTAGTCCTGAGCAGACTGAAGTGTCGCCGTACGATAGTGCGTAGTCTTCTGCAACATAAGATATTATTACTTCACCGTTTGATATTAGTGGTTCTGCGTTGATTTCTGTTATGACTGGTGCTTGGTTGTCTATGTTGAGCGTTTCGTCTTGTTTCGCAATCATGTTTTCCGCGTCGTCTCTCATTTCTATGCTGAAAGGAATTGGTTCGTATGAATCAAGAGGCCCGTATATTCTGCACGTGTGGTATCCTGCTCCTGTTGCGTTGCAGGAGTCGAATGTTGTGTACATTTCCTCGTAATACAGTCTTAATTGTTCTTTGTCTATTACGTCCTCGCCTGGTATTTTTGCAAGGACTTCTATTGTCATCTGGTCGTGTGCTCTTGCATATCCTCGTGCGTTGTCTTGTCCCTGGAATTTTTGTATTGAGAGCTCTTGTGCGAACACGAAGGGCAGTGATATGATTAGGTAAATCATGAACATTGCTATTCTTTGCCAGGTTTTCATTTAATTGCCTCTTTACTATGTCGCGCCTTGGCTAGCCAAGGTTGATTTTTTCTCCCCTCGCAAGCGTGGGGAGAGAAAATCAAGTCGAAGACCGCGGCATTCGATGTTGATATCATCATGATGTCACCGGGGTTAGTCTGTCTTTGTTTGCTTCTGCGTACATTTTGACTTTGCTTATTTGCTCTAAGTCCTCTATTATTCTTTCTGATTCATTTACTTTGTCTATTGCTACTATGAATTGTTTGAATTCTATGCTTGTTTTGCCTCTTAGCATTTCAGGCGTTATTGTGATTTCGTATTCTGCTCCTCCGTATGGGAATGGCGTGGTTTCGTTGAATGTGAGGTTTGTAGTGGGAACTGTGTAGCAGTTTTTTTCGCGTTCTCCTGTCCATCCTTTCCATTTTGTGTAGTCTCTTGGCAATGTGAGGCATCTTGTGTCTGCTGGTATTGTTATGTCTTCCTTGAGGAAGCTCATTATGTTTACTGAATAGTGTCCTGGAACAAGGATGAGTTGTCCTGTGCTGGTTCCTTTGATTTCTGTTACTGCCATGAATGGTTCTTCGTATGGCGTGGCATTCTTTGTCAGCATTATTGTTGCTGATTGATTTTGGGGCGGTCTTAGCGGACTGATGTCTATAAACTCCCAGGAACCCCATTTTCCTGATTTGGTAAGAGCATAGTTTTTGATGGTTGCATTGAATGTGAGCATTGGTTCCATTGTTACCCCGATATTTTGCGGTTCTTCCATTACGTCAAGCGGTCCTGAATAGCTCTCATAGCCTCCCTTTGTTAATCTTAATGTGCCTCCTATGCATCTTGGAAATTTTGAAATCAGGGTGCCGTTTTTTGTTAAACCGAGGTTGCAGTTGCTGTTTCCGCAGATATAGCTGACTGTTGCATCGTCCAATTTCTGTAGGTTTCTTCCGTCTTTGACAGATACGCTGATATTTCCTGAGGTTTTTTGTTGTGGATTGCAGAATATGCTTGGTGCTTTTGCTGGCGCAGGCGCTTCTAGCAGTTTTGTTCCAGTAAGGAATGCGTCGCTGTTTCGCATGTTTTGTTCCAGCATGAATTTGAAGCTGTATCCTTGTTTGTTGAATGAATCTGGATTTCTTATCTCCACCATTACTGGATAGCTTAGATCGTATGCAAAAGTGTATCTGTTGAATGCGAATGGCAGGAGTTTGAAATTTGTTGCACTGTCCGCTTGGCATAGTTGTCCGTTGCAGTTCAAATCAAAGTATGGCTTCCACCAGTCCAGGTAGCTGAATCTTGCTTCCAGTGTTGGGTGTGTTGTGTTTAGTGGTATGAAGAATTGTCGGTTGTACAGCATTTCATACAATTCAGCATCTCTTGTTCCTGCCGGCGCCGCTATGTAGTTGTAGTTTTTTACGCTTGATACCTGTATTAGCGGGATGTACGTTGTGAGTATTTCCTTGATTTTTTCTATCACTTCTATTTTTATCCAGAATTTTCCTGGTTGTGGCGGTCCTACTTGAAATCCTCTTTGCGGAGGGAGTTTGCCCGAATCTGTGCCGCTAAATGTTGATATGAGTGTTTTTGTGACTTGTTCCAGTACGGCTTGTTGGACTTGTAGGTTGGCCAGTTCCGTCGCCAGGTTGTAAATCTCTCTGAGGTTTAGTGGTATGGTGACGTATGAGTCTTGTATGTCAAAGGTTTGTCCTTCGCATATTGCTCGTAATGAGTATTTGGCTATGAAGAATACGTCTTCTTCTGCTATGTTTGTTGTTACTTGTGGTGCTCCGAGTTCTTGTACTGTGCATCCTCCTCTTGTGAATGTTTCAAAGTTTCCCAGACAGCTTTTCAGGTTCTCTGTTACGTATTTGTCGAGTTGTGCTTCTATGCTTGTGCTTCCCTGCGCTCCGTATAGCGGAGGTCTTTTTGTGTCGAACTGGCAGTTTTCACTGCACGAGTTTGAGCTTTTCATGTACCACCAGTATGCTATTACTGGCTTGCCTCCTGGAGCAAATGCCACTGCATCCCCTTCTGTTGGAACTGCCGGGTTTACGAGTAGTTGTTTTGTGTCTATGTATCCTCCTGAGTCTCCTATTTTTTTGAGTCCGTCTGTTCCGAGTTGGAGTATGCACGAGTCCATTAAGTCTCGTAGTGGTTGTACTTGTGTTGGCAGTTTTTCTACTGCTGGTCTTGCTGCTTCGAACTCTTTTACTGCTCTTGATTGGTAGATGTAGATGGCTGTGCCGATTGCAAATAGAAGTATTATGCCAATGATAATAAAGACTGTAATCTGCCCCTTTCTCATGGTACACCCACTTTTTTTATGTAGGCATTTCTGGTATTCCGATATATAAATGTTCCTATGAACTATATGATAGTGTTTTT
>CAYUHB010000077.1:0-4947 GCA_964444355.1 uncultured Methanosarcinales archaeon | reverse complement strand
AGCCCAATGAGAAAATGGTGCATAGACTGCAGGCGAACAGTATCCCTCGAACAGGCAAAAGAAAGAAAGCTTGAAAGAAAGTAAGCCTTAAAAACAGGCAACAAACAACTTCTATCATGAAAGTCCACGTCAAAAGCTACGGGTGCAGCGCGAACATAGCAGAAGGAGAAATCATCAAAGGACAGTTTGAAGAAGCCGACGAAAAAAACGCGGACTGGATAATATACAACATCTGCACAGTAAAAGGCGATGCAAAAATACTCAGGGAAATAAGAAAATTCAGGAAACAAAACCCAGGCAAGAAACTGGCAATCACAGGATGCATCGCGCCAAGCATCATAGAACCATTAAAAAAAATAGATTCTAACATCCTGCTCATAAACACGCACCACATAGACAAAATAAAAGAATTAATCCAGGAAAAACAAAACGCGCTCACATACGCAAAAACAATCAAGCTGGGATACCAAAGAAAAAGAAACAACCCAGTAATCGGAATCGTGCCAATAGCAAACGGGTGCCTTGACGCGTGCGCATTCTGCAGCACACACCTGGTAAAAGGACCACTCTACAGCTATCCTCCGGACAAAATACTGGAAGAAGTAAAAAAGTGCGTACAGGACGGATGCAAAGAAATCTGGATAACAGCACAAGACACCTGCTGCTACGGATTTGACACAGGAACAAACCTGGCAGAACTATTACAAAAGATTGTGGAAATCCAAGGGGAATTCTTCGTAAGAGTGGGCATGGGAAATCCGAGACACACAATAAAATACCTGGATGAATTAGTTTCTGTCATGAAACACCCGAAAATATTCAAGTTCCTGCACATACCACTCCAGTCAGGAAACAACGAAGTGCTCAAAGCAATGCGAAGAGGACACACAGTTGAAACGTTCAAACAAATAGTCAACGCATTCAGAAAAGAAATACCGGAAATAACAATCAGCACAGACATAATAGCCGGGCACCCGACAGAAACAGAAAAACAATTTGAAGACACGCTGAAAGTAATGCAAGAAATAAAACCAGACATCATCAACATATCAAGATTCGCTCCAAGACCAGGAACACCGGCAGCAGAAATGCCACAAGTCCACGGAAACATAAGAAAACAAAGAAGCAGAAAACTCACAGAACTGCGCTGGAAAACTGAGCTGGAAAAAAACAGGCAATGGCTCGGATGGGAAGGAGAAATAACAATCGATGAAAAAGTAAAAGGCGGAGTATCAGGAAGAAACTACGCTTACAAATTAATAGTCATCAGAAAAGACCTCCCATTAGGAACAAAAATAAAAGTAAAAATAACAGAGGCAAAAACACATTTTCTCGCAGCCTAAAAAGGCAGATGCTGAAGCCAGCTGGCAACAGCTCTCTCAACTTCCTTCTCTCTCATGCAAAAACAATGGTCTGCTTTCTTGATTAACACGCTTTTGCAGTAAGGATGCGGAAACTTGTGAGACAAAATATTAAGCATCTTCCGCGGAGAAAGAACAGCATATTCCTCCCTGCTGCCGAAAACAGAAAGAACAGGAATCTTAATCTTCGGCAAAGTCTTCAAACGACCGCCATAATTGTAAATATTACCCTCAATACTGCCAGGACGGTACAACTCATAATAACGCTTGGCACAGAAATAAGAAGGCTCGACCTCAGTAGGCATAAGCTCCTTTCCACGACCATGCCTGACAAGCTTTCTCGCGACCTGCAAAGTCTCAAGATACTTCCTCCTGCCCAACATCTTAATCTGATAATTCAAATCATCAGAAGGAGCAAGCAAAATCAGCGCCTTCACCGCCTTGGAATTCTTGCGGAACTGATAATAAGTACTCTTCTGGCAGCCAGTGCTGTGACCAACCAAAATAAAGTTTTTATAACCCCTGCCACGAAGCATTTTCAAAGCAGCATCGATATCAAAGATGCAGTCCTTGAAATTCTCAAAAGAAGTCCCAATAGTCCTGTAAACCAGATGCTCCTTCAAACGGCGAAAAACAGTAATCGTGCCATAACCCCGATTATCAAAAGTAAAAAATGACATGCCATTGCTGAAAGCAGCACGCATCACAGCATCAACAATACCAAGACCATCATAAGAATCAGTCATTCCATGAACCTGCACCACACACGTCTTGGAACGGACAGGAGCGCAAAGCATCCCGTCAAGCTCGAGCTTGTCAGTAGCCTCAAACCTGATAAGCTCTCCATGCATGCGGGTGTGAGCGGCCATCAGGACAAATATCCCCACGTGTGCATCTTGTCAGAATCAGTAAACCAGCGCACACCAATATCAGTACGATAAAACACGTTCGGAAGCATAATATTCCTGACACGCTCATACGCCTGATTGCGCGCTTTCTCCATTGTAATGCCGGAGCCGGTAACAACCAATGCATAACCGGAATAACCAGCCAAACGCCAGTCACCCTCAACAAGCTTAACATCACCAAGATGCAAACCTTCTGTAGACGGCTTCTTGAACAAGATAGTAGCGTCCTCAGAATACTTCTTGAACTCTGCAATATCAAAGAACGGGAAAGGAGGAACAGCAACAACAACACCAACCTGGAAACCACGCCTATACTTCCAATCATAAGGCTGCTTGTTAGCGATAGCGTGCAAAAACTCGCCCCAAGGAGAAGTAATCGCTTCCATCTGAATGCTGATAGTAGGATAGCCAAAACGACTGGTAAACTCCAAGGGGTAAATACCGCGGGAGTTAACAATGCAGTTCAAATCAATATAGCCAACATAACCGGACAACTGCAAAGCAGGCTTCATCTTTTCAAGAGTTTCCTTGAAAATTTTCGTGGGAGGCGAATAATACATAGAAGTGCCCATCTCTCCAGTAGAAGGACCAACCTCTCCAGGAAACAACTTCTTGTGCTCAAAATTCACATTAATAGGAGTAATAAAATCAACACCGTTGAAAAAAGCACCGACAGCAACCTCAACACCAGAAGCATACTTCTGCAACTGGAAATACTTAATCTGCTTAGCCCAAGCTTTCTTGTAATGCTCAAGCAATTGAACGACATCCTTGCCATCCTCCTCCTGACCGACAAACAACAACTCCTTTTCTCCGCCTTTGGAGGTCGGCTTAAGAACGTACCTTCCAGGAGTTTTCTGCACAAACTTTATGGCTTCATCAAAATCAGTGAAATCCCAGTGAGGCAAAACATTAACGCCAACTTTTTTCAGCTCCTCCTGGCCAAACTCCCGGTCTTCCTCGAGCCTGTCAGTGTAAACAGAACCCCCAACAACAGCCTTGCCGAGCTTTCTCAGCTTGTCAGCCTCCTCACCATAATAAACATCATCAAAAACAATAACGTCAGCCCAGTCCTTCAAAGCCTTCCAATCATCACACTTGTCAACAAAACCATCACAGATGTCCTTGCTCGCTTTCTCATTAATGTAATACTTAACCTCGTGACCTTCCTTCTTCACCTGCCAGGCAAGATCGCCGACCAGCGCTTCCTCAGAAACAAACAAAAACCTCTTTTTATCCATGAACTTGGAAATAATAAAGTTTCATATTTAAATTTATGTAAAAATTATTTCAGAAACTTCAAAATCTTTTTCACTTCATCAACAAACTTTTCAACTTCCTCCAAAGTGTTGTAGAAATAAACAGAAGCGCGCACGCTGCCTTTCAGGTTGTGAGCGTTAAACCAGCTGTGAACACAATGATTGCCGGCACGCACTGCAATGTTCGCAGAATTGTCAAGAATGCCTGCAATCTCGTGCATGTCCATGCCCTCGATGTTGAAAGAAAAAATGCCACCTCGCAATGCAGGATCACGAGGACCGATTAACTCAACTTCATCAGCAAGAGCATCAGTCATTTTCCTGTTAAGTTCTAACTCGTGCTTTTCAATATTTTTCATTCCGATGCCCTGCAAATACCTGCAAGCCTCGCCAAGACCGATAATGCCGGCATAATCCTGCAAGCCAGCCTCAAACCTGTGAGGAACGTCCTCCCACTCCTGTTTGTCGTACCAGCTGTTCTTCACAGTTCCGCCGCCGACAATAAACGGCTTCAGCTTTTCCAGCAAATCAAGCTTTCCGTACAAAACACCAGTGCCTGTAGGACCGCACATCTTATGACCTGAGAAAGCCAAGAAATCAACATCAAGCTTTCTCACATCAATCTCCTTATGAGGAACTGACTGAGCGCCATCCAAAAGCACAAGAGCACCGTGCTTATGAGCAATCTCAATGATTTCCTTCGCAGGAACAGAAACACCATCCAAATTAGAAGTATGACCCATAGCAACAAGCTTCACACCCTTCACTTTCTTCTCAAAAGCATCAAGGTCAAAAGTGTTGTCGGACTTTGACTTCACATATTGGTGAGCGAACCTGCGCCACGGCAACAAATTGCTGTTATGCTCCTTATCAGTCGTCAGGACAATGTCATCTTTCTTCAAATCAAGACTGTTGGCAACAAGATTAATCGCTTCTGTAGTATTCTTTGTGAAAATAATCTCTTCAGGCACAGCATTGATGAACTTGGCAACAAAACGGCGGGCTTCATCAACTTTTTCAGTAACAATCCTGCCAAGCTGGTGCTCACTCCTCTCACCACACGCAGGAAAATCAGTGTAGTATGAGTTTAATGCGTGGATGACCTGCCTGGGCTTTAAGGCCATACAGGCATTATCCATGTAAATAATCTTCTTCTGCAAAACAGGAAAATCCTCCCTAATTTTTTTAACGTTCATTTTCAATCTCCTTCAAAACCTCTTTTTCCTTCGGACCAACAATAGCTTTGTCATTAACAAAGAAAGTAGGAGTGCCATAAATACCAGAATCTCTGCCAAGCTGAATGTTGGCTTCAACATCATCCTTGTAAGTCTTGTTTTTCACGCAATCACTGATGTTCAAATCAGTATAAGCAAACAAGTTCTCCTCAGTAAGATTGCCCTCGTGATTCAACAATTTAAT
>CAYUHB010000076.1:0-4982 GCA_964444355.1 uncultured Methanosarcinales archaeon | reverse complement strand
TTGAAATGACCGTTCGTTATCTTGCTTGGAACCAGCCTCGTCTGCCTGCAGAAGAAGCTGAAAGAGTTAATTTAAGAAAAGATTTTTATTTGTTCTAAATACTTTACTGTATCTGGATATTCTTTTTCAACTCTGTCCTTTAATGGTCGTGATAGTTCAGAATCTCTAAAATCTGAAAAGAAATAGAAAGCTTTGCGTAAACCCATTAATTCTATGATTTTTTGAAATAGCGGTATTTTATTTTCATTACAACTTAATTTGAATAAGTTTGTGATAAAATAATCATCCGACTCGTTCAATAAAAGCTCAGAAAATTTCTTTTTATATAATGTTCTGCTGGCAGTATCCTCAGTTTGAGCGATAGAAAGAGAAAATAAGAAATAAGAAACAGGCAAATGTATGGGCATATTGCAGATTTTTGACCAAATATCTGGAATAAATTCAGGATTTCTAAGGCAATAATCAGCCAATGCATTCATGCCGTGCGAATCTTTTTTATCCAAAAAGAAAATAAATGAAAACAAAGGATCGTCTTGTATAATTTTATCAATTAAAGTTCTTGCTTCTTGTATGTCGGGTTCATCAGGCAGATTGATATAATGTAAAAAGGGGTCATCGCCCATATATTTGTTGTAGAAATGGGTAACTTGCGAGGCATTCAAAATTTTAATTGAATGTGCATATTCGACTAGATTTTTTCCTAAGCGCAGCAAAATTGATTGGGTTGATGAAGGAGCATTTGCGACATACGCTGAATAATCATCCCATGAAATCTCGCCATATGCCAAGCTTTTTGCATTTTGGATGAAATTATAAAGTCTTTCTTTGATAATTGGAGTTTTTAATAAGGATTCAATAGTTTTTTTGATTTCACTTTCCAATATTTTATTAACTGAATCTTTAAGTTTCCGTATGACTTTTTTAGTAATGCCCATCGCCAAAAACGCTTTTGCAAGACGTTCTTCCAGTGATAAATCAGGAGGCGCAACACTTTCAGTGAAAATCTGGTGTTTTTGCATACTTTCTGCAATGGAGAGCAGTTCAGATCGATGGTCTGGGTGCTCTTCAAGAAACAAAGCCGCTGCAAGTTCATCGCCTTGATCGAGATAATTTTTAAACGACAGGTAAACATCTTTTTTTATAACTAATTGTTCGATTTCTTTCATGTCTTCTTGAGGCCAATTGCTTAATCGAGGCAAAATTTGTTGGATTTTTTCTATGGAAACTTTCCCAAGAACAGTTTTAACGATATCTTTGCTTTCTTCAGGAGGCATTGATTCAAGCACATAAGGCAATAATGTATACGCTTGTTCTGGATTAAAACGTCGAATATTGGCTCTTATAAATTCTGCTTTCTCTTTTTCAGTACGGGAAGAAAGCAGTTTAAGAACGGCGGTATAAGCTGTATCCGGTTCAAGCTTTAGGATTTCACTGTTGAGGGGTTCAAAGATATCGAACGGTAATTTAATATTAAGTAATTCAGGAATCATTTCTTGTTTTTTATTTAGAATTTCAGGGAGTGTTGACTCTAAGGCATGGCGAAGTTTGGATTCAGAAGCATATTTTATTGCAACAGAAATTCCAGGCCGGAAAAATATTTCCCTGGCTTCAAGCATGCTTTCTGCAATCGTCTTTTTTTCGTCAAGCGTGAGATGGTTTCCGAGATTTTCAAAAGAATCCAAGTCTTGTGTTGCTGAAATATTTGCAATGAACTTCAATAATTGTTCCCTGCTGGTTCTGGATGCAATCCAGCTTAAAATTTCTTCTAAAGCCTCCATTTTAGTACCGAAAGATGATAAAATTTAACTATTTTTCGGTGAAAGTCCGGTGATTTACTTTGCTTTCTTTACGAACGCTTTGACATAAGTCGCCTGGGGTATTCCTCCTGGACCCACCCTTGACGGCACCTCTTTCAGGTAGACTATGTATGTTTTACCCTGCAGTTCTATTTTTGCCTCGCATATCATTTCTTGTTTTTCTCCCAGGGCTTGAATGTTGACCCTATTTCGGGGTTGAGATAGGTGGTTGGCGCTCCTGTTCTGCTGGTTATTTCTGCTTTTTCCGGGTTGTTGTTTTCTTGTCCGAAGTTTACTGGCGAATCGTCTGCTATCAACCCGCATATTTCACAGTACGTTTCGAATTCATCATTAACCAGTTTTCCTTTGCAATCAATGCAACAGCTCATAAAGTTTCCTCCAATTAATATATGTTTTTCAAATATATAAACCTATCTATTTAGTAGAAATATTTATATATGAGTAAATCAAATAAATAAGATAAACATGATAAAATGACAAAAAACCCTAAAGTCTTGGTTGTTGGATTTGAAACAGAATGGGCAAAGTATTTTGATAGTGTTTTCGTTCTTCCAGAACTCAAACTGATGGAATTCAAGCTTCAGGATGGAAAATTAACTATTTTCAATAGGAACAAGATATTCGAGCCTGATGTTATCATATATAGAAAGCCTGCAACTACTCCTTGGGACAAGAGATTTCTTTTGATGCTTCAGGACTTTGAGGGAAGGGTAATCAACAAGCCAGAGGCTATTTTGAGAACCAATCAGTTGTATAGCTCGCTGATGTGTATGAAAAAAGCAGGTATAAAGGTTCCAAAAACAATCTGCTTTTTCGGGCCTCATTTGATTGATGAGAATGAGCTGGATTTCCCGTTAGTTATCAAAACTGAGGGAGAGCACGCTGGACAGGGAAAAGCGCTCATTAAAAGCAAGGAAGAGCTGAAGGAAGCTTTGAATTTGTTGACCAGTGACTCAAAAAAATATGTGTTGCAGGAATGGCTTGATGTAATTAGGGATTTCAGGGTCTTGGTTATCGGGAATAAGGTTGCAGGTATTGTTAATCGCAGGTCTAATGACTGGAAAAAAAGCACTGGAGAGGCTGAAGAGGTTCATTTCAGTATTCCTGAACTTGAAAAGGTTGCATTAAAGGCAGCTAAATGCCTGGGTGCCGAGTTTGCAGGAGTGGACGTATTGGAAACTGAGAAAGGTTATTATGTTGTTGAGGTTAATACAGAGCCTGGAATAGAATGTTTTGAGGATGTTGCAATTCCTGCTCTGGCGGAGTACGTGAAAAATGAATAAAAGCGGAGAAATCATAAAAAAGATTGTCGAGCTTGAAGATGAGATTCAGTTAAAACGGAAAATAATGGAGATTGAGAATCGTTGTTTGATGGAAATTCTTGATCTTATTAAAAAAGCTACAAGAGTCAATGATGACAGGGCTTACAATTTGTTTATGAAGTATAAGGGCTTGTGGGAGTTTAGCGCGAATGTCGGGGTTTCAGGTGACAGTTTTATTGTCACACTGCCTAAGAAAGAAGCCCTAGAGAGGGGAATTAAGAAAGGAACTCCTGTTCTTATGGCGCTTAAGACGCTCAGGTTCTTTAAGCCATAGAAAAAATTAAAAGAGCTGGCATAATACTGCTGTTTTATGAGCGTTCGTTATCTTGCTTGGAACAAGCCTCGTTTGCCTACTGAGGCTGAATTAAAGCAGCAGCTTGCTAAAGAGGGTTTGAAGCCTTACATTGAGGTTATGGAGCGTGATGAGGCTTCTGAAGTGCACAAGCACAGGTATAATGAGACTCGTGTTCTTGTTTCCGGCAAAATCGAGTTTTCCGCAGAGGGCAGGACTTATTCGTTAAAGCCTGGCGACCGTGTTGATTTGTCAAGTAATACCGCTCATTTGCTGAAGAATCTTGAGCGCGGTCAGTCTGTCATGCTTTGCGCTGAGAAGGGCAAGGTTGTTTATGTTGAGATTTATTAGATTATTTTTGATAGACTTTGGGTCTTAAGTCGATTTTGGCTATCAGAACAACTTTTTCGTTTTCCTTAACTTTGTACAAAGCGCGATAATCGCCTATTCTGCATCTGAAAATCTTGTCGTTGTCATCACGACCGATAAATTTTGCATCGCTTGGAACTGGTTGTTCTCCAAGTTTTCTTAAGCGTTCTTCAATTCTTTGTCTTATGTGATTGTCTAATTTGTCCAGAAAAGCATCTGCTTTTTGAGACAACTCTACAGAATACAAATTTATAGCCTCTTTGTTTTTCTCTCCTTGAAGTCTTTCTCAGCTGCCCTTAACGACTCAATATCGTCTTGCGTCAATACTAGGTCTGCATCAACGAGTCGGTCTTTTATATAATCAAGTTCTGTTTTTATTTCGTCCAGTCTTTGCAATATTAGTTCTGTTTCGCAAGCCATATATTATGATAATCTCCCGGCTTTTATAAATATTGTGGGTTTCAGTCGGTTACAATTTGTAACCTAGTAGAACAGATAAAATTATAAAAAATCAGCGTTTTATTGCATTAAAAGGTGATATCTATGCCGTATGAACCAAAAAACTTCGACTATTTGCTCGGTATTTTCAGCGATGTTATGCTGAAAAACCATTTTTCTCTTTACCAAGGCTATATTTCTAACACAAACAAGCTTTTGGACGAGCTGAAAGGCAAGGAAGGTCCTGTTTTTGCTGAGTTAAAGAGAAGGTTTGGCTGGGAGTTTGATGGTATGCGTTTGCATGAATTATACTTTGGCAATATGTCTAAGAGTCCTAAAAAGCTGAATGGCAAGTTACAAAAGCAAATCGAAAAAGACTTCGGCAGTTATGCTGCGTGGGAGAAGGATTTCAAATCTACAGGCGCGATGCATGGTATTGGCTGGGTTGTTCTTTACAATGATAGTGGCAAACTCTTTAACTGCTGGGTTAACGAGCACGATGTTGGTCATCTTGCCGGCTGCACTCCGTTGTTGGTGATGGACGTGTTTGAGCATGCTTATCTGACTGATTTCAGCATTAAGAAAGCAGATTACATTGAGGCTTTTATGAAAGCGATTGATTGGGAGGCAGTAAGTAAGAGATTTTAGACAGCGATTATTTCTTTTTCTTCTATTTTTGCCAGCTGTTGAAGCAGAATTGTATCATAGAGTGCAACAAACTTTTGGACTATAGGGTTGTTTTGG
>CAYUHB010000075.1:0-5007 GCA_964444355.1 uncultured Methanosarcinales archaeon | reverse complement strand
CTTGACGAAGACAGCTCAAGAAGAGCAATTCTCTTCCACAGCGCAAGCTACCCATACGGACAAAAAATATTCAAAGAATACCCAAGCAGAACAACCTTTGATGATCCAAACCCGGTAATAAGATGAAAAAACCCACATTAGAAAAAACATTGGTTTTTTCAAAGTTTCAGATAATCAATAGAAACAAGATAGCAGAGATCCGAAACAGATGAAAATCAACTATCCATTACTGATCATTCTCGCACTCGCAATTGTTGTAAGACTGCTCTTCGCATTCGGATGGCACGAAATATGGTGGGACTCAGGAGTATACATCGGAATGGGAAAATATGTGTACAGCGCAGGAGAAAACGGACTATGGGAACACATAAGACCACCACTTCTACCACTGATTTTAGGACTATTCTGGAAAATCGGACTAGACCCTGCGCTTTTCGGAAGACTGCTTGAAATATTACTAATGACAGGAACAGTCTATTTAACATACAAATTGGCAAGAAACTGGTGGGAAGAAAAAACAGCAATAATAGCATCACTAATAGTAGCATTATCACCAATATTCTACTACCTCAGCTTCCACCAATACACAGAAATCCCAAGCACATTCTTAATATTGCTCGCAGTATGGCTTGCAGTCAAAGAAAAACCATTCTGGGCAGGAATTGCAACAGGACTTGCATTCCTGACAAAATTTTACACAGGAATGTTCATCGTGATTATACTGATTCCACTCTTATTCTCAAAAAAGTGGAAAGAAAGCATACAGGCAATCGCAGGATTTGCAATGGTTACTGCACCATACTTCATCTGGAGCTGGATAGCATACGGAAGCCCGATAGCAACGTTCCTGGCAGCACAAGACGCAATATCAAAAGCACTAGGATGCAACGTATTACGATACAAACCATGGTGGCAGTACGGCTGGTGGCTAATCTTCAGCGAAACAGGACTAAACATATTGGCATTGCTAGGAATATTTGCGTTGTGGAAAAAATGGAACAGAAAACATACACTCTTTGCTTTAAGTTTAGCAATACCAGCAATCTATCTGATGCAATTACACTGCAGAGACTACAGATATCTTACATTGCTGATACCATTCACTGCAATGCTAACAGGACTAGGAACAACATGGATATGCGACAAAATAAAAATCAAGAAAACAGGATTTATCATACTTGTAATTTTATTGGGACTGTGGATGATGAACACTTCAATACAATACTACTACGGAAATGAATTACAACAGCCAGACACTGCAGCAGAAGAATACTTCGGCTATTTAGCAGACAAAGAAATCAAAGGAGAAATCTGGACAGCAAACCCAATAGTTGCCGCTTATACCAACGCGAAAATAGAAAAAATGTACTACCCAATATACAGCACAAGCTTATCACAAGACTTTGAAGACTACTTAGGCACAGACAAAGTGGGAGCGGTAATGCTGGACAACTGCGGAGGAGGAATAATCTGCCCGTCAGATGACACAGAGTGCACAGCAAAAACAGAACAAATGATAAAAACACTTGATGAGAAATATTCCTTAGTTTTTGACAAGCAAACAGGAAGATGCTGGTACAAGATTTGGGTTAAAAGATAGGCTTCGCTTCTATTACGAGGGGCTTCAACCGCCAGCCCCTCGAGCTCCCCGCGGCACATTCAAAATATCGCCAATAGTAAAAGGACCAGAGCCACGCTTCTCATTAGCAACATCGCCTTCCTGCTCAAACTCAACAAGCTTAATCTTCAACAACTTCTCAAGCTTCTTAGCCAAAGCCAACGGAGGCACAAAAGCGCCATTTTCCAGCTTTTGAACCATACTTTCCTTCTCGTTTAATGAACGAGCAAAATCCTTCTGAGTCAAACCAGCTTTTTCCCGCGCAGAACGAATAAGAACAGCAAAATCATTAACAACAGTTTCAACAGGCTCAGGAGCCTTCTCGGCAGACGCCTTTTTCACGACACGAGCAGCAGGCTTGCGAAGCATTTTGCCAAACCTGCCGCAATTAATACAAACATTCAGCTCAGAACCCTCAACTATCGCAGAAAACAACGGGGTAGCCTTTCCACACATTTCACACACAGCCATAGTAAAAACAGCAATAACTACAATATAAAAAGATTATTGGTATCCAGACTACGCAACGCGGTTCCCACTCCAGAATAGTGGCTCTTGTTTTTAAAAACATTCCTGCTAAAAACCCAAATGGACGACGCACTGGAAGAGCACCTACATATTACAGCAGAAAAAGGGGTTTCACGAGAAGAACTCCAGAAACTACTTCTAAAAGCAGGCTGGCCATCAGAACAAGTAAGCGCGTACATACAAAAAGCCTACAAAACAATAGAAAAAGGAGTCATAATCAGGGTAGCAGGAGTATCAAAACGCTTCGGAGAAAACGCAGTACTGGACGCAGTAGACTTTGACATAAACAGAGGAGAAATATTCGGCATAATAGGAATGAGCGGAGCAGGCAAAACAACACTGCTCAACCTCATAGTAGGCTTCCTAAGACCAGACCAAGGCGACATAATGCTCGCACTACCGGACGGCACAATACAAAGCGTAATCAAAAACCCAGAACTAATCAAACAACAAATAGGATTCTCAACACAAACACCAAGCTTCTACGAAAAACTAACAGTAAGAGAGAACCTGGAACACTTCGCAAGACTATACCATTTAACAGAACCAGACCTCAGCAGAAGATGCACAGCACTAATAGATCTGGTAGGATTAAGAGACGCAAAAGAAGTAAGCGCATCACACCTCTCAGGAGGAATGCAAAAAAGACTAGACATAGCCTGCGCACTCATACCAGACCCAAGCATACTAATACTGGACGAGCCAACAGCAGACCTCGACCCTATACTGCGAAAACAATTCTGGGACCTGATAAAACAAGTCAATGCAAAAGGAACAACCATAATGCTCGCATCACACTTCCTGGCAGAAATAGAACTCTTATGCTCAAGAATAGCCATACTGCAAAACAAAAGAATAGCAGAACTAGGAACAGCACAAGAACTGCGAAACATCTACTCAAAAGACTACGAAATCTACCTTGAAACAGCAACACAAGACTACGACAAACTACTCAAAGAACTCGAAAAAAGAAAAAGATTCTTCACAAAAACAACAATAGACGCAGGAGAACTAATCATAGAAACAGCAACACCAGAAAGCATCCTGCCAGTAATCTCAGCATATTTTGAACGACAAAGAGGAATGATACAAAGCCTGCACGTGGCAAGACCAACACTCGGCAAAGTGTTCGAAGCAGTAGTCAAACGGTGAAACATGCACGACATAATAGAGCTCGTAAGAAAAAACCTCAAAAACTTCATAAGAGCAAAAGCAGGCTCACTAATCGTAATATTAGGGCCATTAATAGTCATATTTCTCGCAGGACTCGCATTCGACAACAGCAATGTCTACGCAGTAAAAATAGGAACATACAGACCAGAAGCAGAACCAGCAACAACAGCATTACTGGACCAGCTAAGAGACCAGTTCAAAGTAGTAGAATATGATACGAAAGACAAGTGCATAAACGCAATCAAAAACACAGACATCAACACCTGCATGCTCTTCGATGCAAACTTCACAATAGGAGTGCCAAACAAAAACCAAATCACATTCTACGTAGACTATTCACGAATCAACCTTGTATGGACCATAATGCAGAAAATGACAGAACAAGTAGGAGAAAAATCCATCCAAGCAAGCCAAAACCTGACCAAAGTCATCCTAAACACGATGGATTATACACAAAAAAGGCTGAAAGACCAAAGAGCAGCAGTAGTCAAACTAGCAACGCAAAACCAGCTAATGCTCCAAAACAACAAGGAACTGATAGCAGAACTGGGAGACGTGAACCTGGGATTTGACGAAAACGGATTCCAAGTCAACAACCTCGCAAGCTCAAGAACGCAAATCAAACAATGGATGGACAGCGCACTAACAGTAAGCGAAAAAGGACTAAGCAAATCATCTTCATTCATAGCCGCGGCAAATGATTTGGTAAAAGCATCAGGCGCAGGCCAGGAAGCAAAAGACAAACTAACAGCAAGCCTGGCAAGCACTTTGGACGAAATCAAAAAACTAAAAGCAGACATGACAGAAATGAAAACAATCACACAAGAATCATTCAAACAATTCGACAGCCAAGTACAGGCAATAAACCAGGCAATAACAGACACAAAAACCAATTTGCAGCAGGCAGACACCAGCAGGCAAATGGGACTAAGAGTACTGGAAGCCACAACAAGCCTTCTAGACCAAAGCCTGCTAACCATAGCAGAAATACAGCAAATAATAAACGACGTAGACAACAAAATAAACGCAATAGAAATCAAAGACCCAAACGCGATAACACAACCAATAGTAACATCAATCAAGCCAATCGTACAAGAAAAAACATACCTCAACTACATCTTCCCAGTTCTAATCGTGCTTGTGATAATGTTCACAGCGCTACTGATAACACCAACACTGATATTACTGGACAAGCACAGCCCAGCAAGCTTCAGAAGCTACATGACACCAGTCAAAGACTCAAGCTACATAATAGCGAACTTCATAACAGCATTCATAATCTTAATGATACAAGTAATCATAATAATGGCAATAGCAAGCGTGTTCTTCTCAGCACAAGTCCTGCTAAACATACCAGAAGCAATATTCCTGCTAGCCATCATCAGCTCACTATTCATCCTAATGGGAATGATACTAGGATACCTATTCAACAACGAAGAAACAGCAACACTCGCAGGAGTAAGCATAGGAGCACTATTCCTGTTCATCAGCGACGTAATAATACCAATAGAAAGCATGCCAGAAGCATTCGCATACATAGCAAGCTTCAACCCATACGTCTTAGGAAGCTCATTAATCAGAAGAGCACTACTGTTCGACTCATCACTACTAAGCCTATACGGAGACGTACTAATCATGCTTGGATACATCATAGCAGCAGCATTACTAGCATCAGGCATATACATGAT
>CAYUHB010000074.1:0-5033 GCA_964444355.1 uncultured Methanosarcinales archaeon | reverse complement strand
CTTTTGTTGTTTTGCTCCAAGCTTAGTCGGTATCTCTCCGGTAGGATATATTGCAGGATGGGCAGTGTCTGTCTTCTTTCCCTCCATTGGTTTAAGATCCTTTTTATTAAGCAGAATTTCAGCAAGTTTTTTGTATTTACACAATTTGCATATGTTTATGAGTATCTTTGTATAGTCTATATCAGCTGGTAGTTTCTCAGAAGATGTTCTTGGATAAGAAATATAACCTGATTGATATAATGATTCGGCAATAGCCATACCCTGTTGCGGCGAATAACCGAAGAAGCGGTAGATATCTGCTAAAAATGAGGTCGTGTTATAAGGATTTGGCGGGCAGTGTTGGCTATATTAAATTGTTCGAGAATAACGGGAAGGTTCAGATGCTGGTTACTGGTCTTAGCGAGAAGGACCGTAATGCTGCTGCAAAGTTTTTGGCTAATTCCAACTTGAAAATCATTAATTCAAAGGAGTTCGTTGTTAATTCGAATTCCGGTTCTGTTCCTAGGTATTATGAAAAAAAGAATCATTCTGTTTCAAACGTGTCTGTTTCTAAGAACGTGTCCTTTTCTAACGTTTCCGCGCCTTTGAACGTTTCTGAGAATGTTTCTGTGTTGAACGTGTCAAAACCGAAGCCTGTTATCGGGCCGTATGAGCCTTTGGAGATGCCGAAGCCTAAGGGTTTTTTCTCTCGTTTGTGGTCTTGGTTTACTAGTCTGTTTTCTTAATGCAGATACTTCTTTGTTTCTTTCTTGTACAGTTCTACTGCTGGCTGGTCGAATGGGTTTACTTTGAGTAGTTTTGCCAGTAGTATTGTTTCCATCATTTTTAGTTGCATGTATGCGCCTATTGCTCCTGCATTCTTGGCGATGTGTGTTTCTGTGTATGGTCTTTTTCCTTTTTTGTATGCTTTTTTTACTCCTTGCAGTATTGCGTGCATTATGTGGTTGAGTTCTTTTTTTTGCAGGTTTTCTACGAGCGAGTTGTATTCTGGATAATACGGTACTTTTATTGTGTTGTTGAAGTGTGTTGTTACAAAGTTTGTGAACTTGTCCTGCGGTCCTCCTAAGTATAATTGTGCCACGCTGTGGAGGTCTGTGCTTCCTATGCTGACTGTTGGCGTTATTGCTTTGTTTGTTTTGCCTGTGCTTTCTGCTAATAGTTGTCTGTGCCATTTGCCTAGGCTTTCCAGTTCTGTTGCGAAGTAGAAGCTGTCGTAGATGTTTCTGTTTTGCAGATACAATATACTTGCTCCTATTGCTGCGGGGTTGTTTTTTAGTGTTAGGCAGTCTTGTTTCATTTGTGCTGCTCCGTCCAATAGTTCTTTCAGGTCGATTCCTAGCATTCCTAGTGGGAATAGTCCTGCTGGCGTGAATACGCTGTATCTTCCTCCAACGTTTTTTGGTATTTCGAGCACTGAGAAATTGTTTTTTACTGCTAACTGCCATAGTTTGCTGTCTTTGTCTGTTGTTGCTACTACATATTTTTCTGCGTCTTTTCTGTGTCTTTTCAAAACATTCAGTAGGACTTCAAAGTTTGCTGTTGTTTCTGTTGTTGTTCCGCTTTTACTGACAACGTTCAGTATAACCTGTTGTCCTTGCCGTAAGACGTTTTGCATTGCTTCTATTATATACTGCAGTGCGTCCGGGTCCACTGTGTCCGCGTATAGTATTGGTGCGTGTTTTCCGAGCAGTGCTTCTTGTACTGCCATTGTTCCTAGGTTGCTTCCGCCTATTCCCACAACCACGATTAATTGTGGGCGTAATTTCTTTTTCAGTGCTATTGCTGCTTCTGTTACCTGCAGTATTTTTTCTTCTTCAGGCAGATTGACGCATTCGTAGTTTTCCAGTTTTTTTATTTCCGGTATGAGTTTTTTTTCTGTTGAGAATATCTTGTTTTTCGGTATCAAGCAGTTGTCGTATTTGAAAACTATCATATTGCCTCTTTTTATTGTTTCTTCGTAAAGTTTGTATTTAAGCTTTGCTTAAGAAACCTTTATATATTCAAAAAAAGCAAATTCGGTATCAAAAAAAGGTGATGTTTATGAAGAAAATACTGCTGTTATTGGCTTTCTTATTGTCTGTTGGTATTGTTTGCGCTCAGGAGACTGCTTTGACTTCTGATGGGAATAGCAAGTATACTCCTATGTGGAGTCCTGATGACACCACCATTCTGTATACTTATCAGGATCTTGTAGACCTGCAGATTGGTACGGTAACGACTGCAGGTGTTCAGACTAACTTGACTACTGATGCTACAGACCTGTATTTCAAAGATTTTCCGGTTTGGAGTCCTGATGGTGCTGATGTTGCTTTTCAAAAGGTTAATGGCACCAAGTATCAGATTTTTAAGATGGATGTAGGTTCTCAGGTTCAGACTCGATTAACCAGTAATACTGCTTATGATCACAATAGAGCAGAGTACAATCCTGCTGGTACGTTGATTGCATATTATATCGACCCTACATTTGCCAATAATAACCAGATTGCGGTTGTTAGTTCTGCTGGCGGTGCTGAAACCAATCTCACTAGCAAGGCGTACGATCATGAGGTTCCGCGCTGGAATAATGCTGGCACTCGTCTTGTTTATGAGGCGTATTCTTCTCTTGCCGGCAATATACAGATAGGTATTGTGGATTCTAATGGGGCTAACGAAACTAACTTGACCAGTTTTGCTGAAGACCACGAGGTTCCTCAGTGGAGTCCTGATGATGCGTGGGTTGTTTACTCAAGGTATAACTCCACTTCTAATAATTATGAGCTTTGGAAAGTGCCTTCTGCTGGTGGTGCTGAGGTGCAGATTTTGGCTGACCCGAGCTTCAGTCTTTATAATCCTCAATGGAGCAGTGATGGAAGCACTATTCTTTATGTGAAAACTGATTGGGCTACAGGAGCGATTTATACCGTGTCTTCTTCTGGAGGCGTTCCTACATCGATTATTTCAGATGCGTTTGACAACCAGGTTCCTCAGTATAATTCTGATGATTCCCGTATTGCTTTCACCAAGAATGATGCTACCGGATTCAATCAGGTTTATGACTACCTTTTCGGTAATGGCGGTCCTGTCCCAGAATTCAGCACCGTTGCTTTAATTTTGGCAGTGCTGGTTGGTCTTGCCGGCATTTTTGTGGTGAGGCGCAAACCATAACTCTTTTATACTCTTCTTTTTTTATTATATAACAAGAGGTGATTTAGTATGGCAAAAGCATCTGATAGCAAGTTATTTGCATTTTTGGGAGTGTTCTTGGGACTGATTGGTTTTCTAATAGTCCTTTTGACGCGAAAGAATGACAAGTACGCAATGTATTATGCAAAACAGGGTTTGGTTATTTTCATCGCGTGGGTGATTGTATATATCATTGGTACGTTCGTGCCTCTTATCGGCTGGTTTATCATCCTGCCTTTGGGTAGCTTGGCAATGTTGATATTGTGGATTATTGCAATTATCAACTCTTTGAGCGGTGTTGAGAAGCCCACGCCTTTAATCGGCAGGTTTGCTGAGAAATTCAAGTTTTAATTTTTTTTCTTATTTTTTTGTAAACGACGTTAGTTGTCCTTCACTGTTTTCTTCCATTATTACTGTTGGCACTTTTGTCATTTGTTCTATGTGCTCTTTTATCATGTTGTAGTCTGAGGGGATTATTCTTTCCGGCTGTAAATTGTTGAGCGGGAACCATTCGAGTTTTCCTTCTTCGCTTTCTTTTAGTTTGTTTGATTCCGGTTTTAGTACTGTTAAAAATAACACGAATGCGTGTTTGTATTCCTCGTTTTCCTTGACTCTTTCGTGTATTACTGATGCTATGTGGGAGAACTGGCATTTTAGTCCTGTTTCTTCTTCTGCTTCTCTTAGTGCGCAGTCTGGTATGCTTTCCTGCAGTTGGAGTTTGCCTCCTGGTATTGACCAGTATCCTTGGTATGGCCTTTTGGTTCGTTTTAAAAGCAGTATTTTGTCTTCGTTCATTATTGCCATTAATACCACCGGCAGCACTCCTTTTTCTTTGCCTGTGAGTTGTGCGAATATTGGCATCATTGTTTCTGCATTTTTCGTTAAAACATAGTCATCGTATTCTTTTGTGAGCATTCCTTGCTTTACCATTCCGTCTAAATGATATGACAGCAGGTTGCTTTTCATTTCCAGCGCTTTTTCTATGTCTGAGAACCTTAGTCTTTTGTTTTTGATGAAGAGCTCGAAGATTTTGTATTGGAGGTCCATGATTCAGGATATTATCTCCTGCTTTTTATTTGTTTGCTCAAATATTGTTGACCGACCAAAAAGTATTTAAATTACCTTGTCTTACCTTGTCTTACGATGGAAAGTATTACAATAAAAGTCAATGATGAGATGGCTGAAGAGATTGAAAAAGCCATGAAGCCTAATTATACAACGAAGACAGAGCTTATCAGGGAAGCTGTGAGGGACAAGGTTAAGCAAATTGAGAATGACCGGTTCTTGAGCGCTCTGCAAAAATTCAAGGGTGCCGCAAAGGTTCACATCAGTGATGAGCGTTTGCACGAGATTAGGGAACAATCTTTCAGAGAACTGGCAAAGGAAAGAGGCATTAAATTAGATTAATTCTTCTGGTTTCCTGACCGTCACAAATCGTATTTTTTCAAAATCTCTGTCTCTTGTAACAAGTATTGCATCATTATCTCTTGCCAGGATTGCATGGAGGCAATCATCATAAGGGATTTCCAGTTTCTTCTTCAAAATTATTGCTTCTTTTATCTGATTCTCGCTAATATCTACTTTTTGCAAAATGTTTTCTTTGATGGCCAGATTTAATATTTTATCAACATTTTCATAAGCTTTTGATAGTTCATAAACGACTCTATCCGAATAGAGAATTGTCTGTCTTTCTTCCCTTATTTTTCTGATTAGTTCAAATGCCCACTCGCCAAGTGGCCTGAATCTGTCGGTTCTGTTTTCGTGCAAATCTCTCCATATAGACGTATCCAGATAGTATCTTACCACATTGTATATTATGTTTTTCTTATTGAGGACTTTGAATAACCTATATTTTAGTCAAAGTCCTCTTA
>CAYUHB010000073.1:0-5111 GCA_964444355.1 uncultured Methanosarcinales archaeon | reverse complement strand
TTGCCAAACGAAGTATTAACAGGGTTAGTGCTCGCCTGCAGAGAAACAGCCAAGCTACTTGACGAAAAACTCGAAGATGTAGGAAGAACAGGAATGATATTCGAAGGATTTGGAGTAGACCACGTCCACGCAAAACTGTTTCCGATGCACGGAACAAAAATGAATGAATGGAAACCAATAAATTCAAACATTAACAAATATTTTGAAAGATATGAAGGGTACATCTCCTCGCATGGTTACAAAAGAGCAGAAGACAGCAAATTAGCAGAATTAGCCAAGAAAATAACAGGCAAATAAGCAAAACTTTTTAATCCTGCAGAAAAAGGAACATTCTATGAACATCACACCAGAAATCGTAAAAAGAGTAGCGGCAAACGCAAGAATCAAACTAAAAGAAGAAGAAATCAAAAAGTTCGCAGCAGAAATGCAGGACATTCTCGGAAACTTCGCAAAACTAGCAGAAGTAAATACTGATGGTGTTGAGCCCAGCTTCCACCCAATACCTGTAAAGAATGTTGTAAGAAAAGACGAGCCGGGAAAATGCCTTGACAGGGAAGAAGCACTCTCTTTGACACCGCACAGAAAAGACAAATACTTCAGAGGACCAAAAATCTTATGATAAAAAAATTCGTACAAGAAGCACTCGCAGGAAAAGTAGACTTAGTAGAACACGCACAAAAAGCACTAGACGAAGCAGAAAAAATCAACAAAGAATACCACTATTTGACTGCATACGCTGATGTTGTGGAAAGAGCAAAAGAATTACAAGAACAAGTAAAAAACAAAACAGCAAAAGGCAAACTGTTCGGAGTACTAATTTCAGTCAAAGACAGCATCTGCGTAAAAGGAGTAGAAACAACAGCAACAAGCGCAATACTCAAAGGATACAAACCACTATACAACGCAACAGTCATACAAAAATGCCTTGACGAAGGAGCAATAATCCTCGGAAAAACAATAATAGACGAATTCGGATTCGGAGGATTCAGCACAAACGTAGGAATAGGATACCAAAAACCACTCAACCCCCTTGACAAGAAAAGAGCAACAGGAGGAAGCTCAGGAGGAGCAGCAGGACTAACAAGAAAAGCAACATTCCCACACATCGCATTCGGAGAAAGCACAGGCGGAAGCATAGTCAACCCAGCAAGCTTCTGCGGAGTAGTAGGACTATGCCCAACATACGGCAGGGTATCAAGATACGGACTACTAGATTACGGAAATTCCTTGGACAAAATAGGAACGCTAGGATTGACTGTAGAAGATGCAGCATTACTGCTTGAAGTAATCTCAGGCAAAGACGAAAAAGACAGCACAACAGCAGACGTACCAGTCGCACAATACTCAGAAACACCAGCAGCAATCAACGGACTCAAAATAGGAATAGTCAAAGAAGCATACGCTGAAGGAATAGACAACAACGTACGCAAAAAAGTACTCGAAGCAGTCTACAAACTAGAACAAAAAGGAGCAAGAAAACTAGAATTATCATTACCAATATCAATGAACTACGGCATCCCAACATACTTCACACTCGCACCAGCAGAAGCAAGCACAAACCTCGCAAAATACTGCGGAATGAGATACGGAGCAAGCGAACAACTAACAGGAACTTATAATGAGTATTTCTCAAGAGTGCGAAACAATTACTTTGGCGAAGAAGCAAAAAGAAGAATATTATTAGGAACATTTGTCCGCATGGCAGGATACAGAGAAGCGTTCTACAACAAAGCAGCAAAAGTAAGAACAAAAATCATACAAGAATACAAAAAAGCATTCGAACAAGTAGACGTCATAATCACGCCAACAGTAGCAATAACAGCACCAACATTCGAAGAAATCAAAAAATTAACACCACTGCAAAACTTCATGATAGACATACTGACAGTCTCGCCAAACCTCGCAGGACTACCACACATCACAATACCATGCGGAGAAGCAAACGGAATGCCAGTAGGCATGATGATAATAGGACCGCACTTCAAAGAAGAAAAAATAATACAGGTGGCAAAAGCATATGAAAAAATTTGAGAAGAACATTGCCGGCGCCTTTGTAAGCAAAGGTCGATTTCTTCTCCCCACGCTTGCGAGGGGAGAAAAAATCGAGTCGAAGACCACAGCAATTCGCTGGTGCATTAATGGAAGGTGACATCGTAATCGGACTAGAAATACACGTTCAGCTTAAAACAAACACCAAACTATTCTGCAGCTGCCCAACAGAAGCAACAGAGCCAAACACGTCCATCTGCCCAACGTGCTTAGGACACCCAGGAAGCAAACCAGTTTTGAATGAGAAGGCGCTTGAGTATGGTACTAAACTCGCACTGTCCTTAGGATGCAAAATATCACCAACAGTAATGTTTGCAAGAAAAACATACTTCTACCCTGACCTTGTAAAAAATTATCAGATAACACAATACGAAGTGCCATTAGGAAGCGACGGACAAATAATACTCGAAGACAAAAAAGTAGTAAGAATAGAACGCGTCCACATAGAAGAAGACCCAGGAGCACTAATACACGAAGCAGGAAGCTGTCTTGTAGATTACAACAGATCAGGCATACCATTATGCGAAATAGTCACAGCACCAGACCTAACATCTCCAGCAGAAGCAAGAGAGTTCATGAAAAAACTAATGCAAATACTAACTTACCTCGGAATATTCGACCAAAACACCTGCATAATCAAAGCAGACGCAAACATATCAATCAAAGAAAAAAATTACACCCGCGTTGAAGTCAAAAACATAACAGGATTCAAAGAAATAGAACGAGCACTAAACTACGAAGTACAAAGACAAAAACAGCAAGAAGTCAAAAAAGAAACAAGAGGATGGGACGCAGACAAAGGAATCACAATCTCAATGCGAACAAAAGAAGAAGAAGAAGACTACGGATACATAGTAGAAACAGACCTACCAATCTTTGAAATCTCGCAGGACTGGATAAGAAAAGTCCAGCAAACAATACCAGAACTAGCAGAACAAAGAGCACTGCGATGGATGAAAGAATGGAAAATAGACGAAGACGACGCGCGCATAATCGCAGCAGACTTGGACGTAGCGGTATTATTTGAAGAAACTGCAAGAAAAGTTGACCCGATATTAACAGCAAGATGGACAAGAAGAGAAGTCCTTCGCTTATTAAACGACAAGAAAAAAGAACTACGCGAAACAGAATTCAGAACACAAGAACTAACAGAACTATTCAAACTACTTGCAGACAAAAAAATAACAGACAGAATAGGACAAAGAATAATAGAACAGTTGGCTGAAAAAAGATTCTCGCCAGTAGCGTATGTAAAAGAACAAAAACTCGAAATGGTCGCAGGAGAAGACATCCTCAAAAAAGCCTGTGAACAAGCAATAGCAGAAAACCCCAAAGCAGTAGAAGACTACAAAAAAGGCGAAGAAAAAGCAATAATGTTCATCATCGGACACGTAATGAAAGCGACGAAAGGGACTGCGGCGCCCAATGTGGTGAAAGAACTTCTAAAAGGATTACTGAAGTAAATTTCTTCGATATATATATGACTTATTTTTATGATAAATCTAGGGTGATAATATGACAGACAATCCATTTTCAGGGCCGTGGAATAGGTTAGTAGAACAAATGATAGACATACTAAAAGAAACAAAAATCTTCTTAAAACGGGAGTTCGACCTTGAAATATCTCCAGAGACTATCAAAGATAAAATAGATGAAACGGAAGTTCAGAATTTTAGATGTATCAAAATTAAGGAAAACTTTAATTATGTATATGATTTCGTAAAACAGATTTTTTCTGATAGAAGTGATCTAAGTAAGAGACTTGCAGGTCCTTTTTGGGGTTTAAAGAATATAGCCGGACGACTCAATTCTTGGGCTCAGACAGATATGACGGGGATAATATTTCCTGAATTATTAGATGTACAGAAAGGACAACTTAGGAAAAGTGAAGTAGAATGCGAAAATGACTTAGACGCGGCTATAGAGACTTTAGAAACACTAAGAATGTGAATTAGTTTAGATACTGCAACAACCCGTCCAGCTCAGAATGCACCCACGCTTACAGCTTCAAAAACGAAGAAACCGCGTCCACTTCCCTTGGATTTATTGAAAGATGAACATCAGAACCCTTGGCAGTGCGTTTGCGAGCAGCGATAACCCATCCATCCTTGACCAGTTCGTCGAGAGCTTCCTCAAAATCCTTCTTATCCTGCTTGGAATGCAATTCGATACAAGCCCTCACCCTGCCGAGCGGAGTGTGAACACCGCCAATGCAGTCCTTCTTAAGCAAAAATTCCAGAATAGTGGACTTGAAATCATCTTTCGTACAATAAAAACATTTTTAAAAATATTTAAGTCTTTGTATACTCGTTCTTTTTTGGAACAGCACTGTTTCATTTAGAAACATTTAAAAACTCACACTGCTTTATCGCCTCTATGACAGACAAAAACGCATTCCTTGACGTTATAGGGCACAATCCCCAAGCAAAGATATTTGATGCGCTGATAACAGGCAGAAGACTCGATTACAGCGCAACAGGAATAATACGCGCAACAGGCATTGGAAGAGCAACATTTTACAGAATATTCCCAAAACTACTCAAACAAGGTCTAATATCGTCAACTAAAAAAATAGGAAATATTCAGCTCTACACCATAAACCAGCAAAACCCAATCATACAACAACTCATAAAACTACACAACCAAGTGCTAAGAAGCATTCTTGAAAAACACAAGGCTGTTCAAATCAAGACGGCAGAATGTGCGGAACCAATAACGGCGTAAAATTATGAAAAAAAAGCGCTGCAGGGCAAAACCCGAACTGCAGCTGTTGAAAATTACTGAAGCTTTTCAAAAGCTCCGTTTCTGACGGTCTTCAGCATTATTTCCTTGTAAGTTCCAACACCGCGCTCATCCAAAGTAAGCACGCCATTAGCGCCCTCGTAGTTCTGAAGCCCAGCAATCCTGCTTCTGACACATTCCTTATCATTGCCGCACTTGTCAAGAGCGCCAACCAATATCTTGAATGAGTCATAGACATTGCTCGAGTACGGATCAGGGCTTGTTTTGAACAATTCAAAATACCTCTGAGCATACCTCTGAGATACAGGGCTCTGCAGCTT
>CAYUHB010000072.1:0-5140 GCA_964444355.1 uncultured Methanosarcinales archaeon | reverse complement strand
CCACTGTCGGCGTGAAGAAAACGAAATGCAGTTGAACTAGTGCTGCTAGGAAGATGATTTCAAGGAGTGCTGTTAGTAACAAGTATTTCTTGTGTGTTTTTAGTGCGTTCCAGGTTTTTAAGAGGTTAGACATCATTTAAAACTCGATCGTCAGCTTGTTTTTTCCTTCTTGGTAGATGCGTGCTTTTTTCACAAGGGACAATCCTAGTTTTTTGACCAGTTCTGCTGGGAATCTGGTGGTTATTGAGCTTCCTGATTTCCAGAATTTGATTTCTTTTTGTTTTCCCCATAGTCCGGCTTCTTTTAGCTTGTTTTCCACGATTTGCGCGCTTGTTTCTGGAAGGTATTCTTCTCCGCATTTCGGGCAGTATTCAATGTCGAGTGTTCCGCAGTCTATGCCGTCTCTGATGACTCTTTCTTTTTTCCATTTTACTTTTCCGCCGCAGGGGCAGGGGTATGCTTCGTTCATGTCATGCCTCCATCACAGTGATGGGATATATTTTTTTCGTGTTTTCCATTCTGAATTCTCTGTACGCAATTTTGAACCATCTGTATTCTGAGATTATTGAGCCGTCCTGCCTTATCTGTTTTGCGCCTTTCTGAACTGCTTCTCTTATTTGCTCTGTTCCGATTCCTCGTAGCTGCATTCTGTCAAATACGTGTTCTGAGCGCTTTTCTGAATCCTTCCATTTTTGCAGGTTGCGGAAACTCACATCTATCACAATGTCCATCATTATCTATGAAAGTGAAGAATAGTATATAAAATTATCTATACTTCTGTAATAAGTTGTCATTCTCAATGAACAAGAGTATGCATTCAGAATATCATTTTTCTGCTGTCGGCGTGAAGAATACGAACTGCAGTTGCACTAGTGATACTAAGAAGATAAGTTCAAGGAGCATTGTTATGAGTAGGTATTTCTTGTTGTGGATGAGCGCATTCCAGGATTTGAGAAGGGTTTTCATCGTATTATTGTTACAGGTTTTACGCAGAGGCCTACCCAATCGTATTGTTCTATTGTTTGCAAATTGGTTAATAGTTTCATTTTTCTATCAATTGTGCTATAAGCAGAAGCAAACCACCAGCCTTTTTCCGTTTCCCCAGTCCAAAGGAAAGCAAAATGACCCTTAAAGCTATATTCACCGGATTTGCAAGCTTGTTCGCGCCATTGACCATTGTTATCTAGAGATTCTTTTACTCCGAAATAAACAAATTCTCCCAGTTCTGTTTCATTGACACACAAATGTAAATACTGGTTTAAATATGCATAACCAGAACTTGGCTTGGCTATGAAGGCCCAGTTTTGAATATTCATATTTCTTATCCAGCCTTTGTGTGTATTTTCACCACAAGGATCTGAATCGTATGGTGATGATACAAAATAAACAATATTTTCTAGTTCCTTTGATACACATAATTGCAACTCTTGATTATTTTTTAATAAAGTGCCATCATAGGTTTTAGCCCAATCATCGTTATTATCTACGAAACTGCCTATTGTAACAAATCCTGATCCACAGTCAGTAGGATAAAATTTAAGATATGCGGGCATTGGAATTAAAAACTTTGAACTTTTGCAGCATATTTCTTGTACTGCACATGTTCTTTCTACTTTTTGTCCACGCGAACATGACGCTGATTTTTCACAGCTAAATGCGGATTTTTCTTCGCCAGCGAATGCTTCGCATTCCACATTCGCGTATCCTACTACGGTAACATTTGGTTGTGGACTTGGAACATCAAAAATGGCGCTGATAGCAGTATTATTTTCTATTTTGAAACGTGTTTCCCTTGTATAAACATTTTTATCAAAGAATTCGAGGATAACCTGGGGGTTTATATTATCTATAAGCACCGCCCATTCTTTCATATCATTTTTCTCTAATAAAGGAATTTTGATTAATACTTGATATTCTTTTGGTTCAAAGAAAATTTTGTCACCAATTTGTTTATTATCGAGGTATATGCGCGGTGGTTTTGTTGAAAGTTCTGCCTGGCAGCATTTTTCTTCTGTTTTGGCGCACACCGGGCTTACTGATTTCCACATATCATCTGCCGGGCAACCATCTTTAAAACAGCCACGCACGTATCCGTCTTGATAACCTATAGGGCAACCTATTGTGAGTTTTTGATTAAGCGCGTTTATTGCTCTGGTTTTTAGTAAATTCGATTCACTAAGCTTATTTTGGATTATGAATATCTGCTCCCTTATATCTTCTGCTTTCGGCACAGCTTTAGACATTTCTTGGATTTTGTTGTTTACAGTGTTGATGTACCCCACTACTTCAAGAATTCCGCCTATCCAAACAAAACTGTCGCCCTGGAATTCAGATATACCCGCTAAAGTATAGTTGACTTCTTTAGGCACTTCTATTTCTTGTTCTGTGTATGCGTCAATTGTTTTTTTAATATATGCAGCAGCTTCATTTTCATATGTTTTGATGGTTTCAAAATAATTTATAAGTTCTCCATTTCTCAGCTGCTTCAGTGCCTCCTCATCTTCTCCGATGAATTTCTTCGCTTGAAGTTCAGTAATATATGTTTCTTCTTGCGCCAGGTATGCGCGAAGGTTATCTCTTAAACCGAACAATTTTTCCAGTGCTGTTACTGTTATCCTGCAGCATTGTGGTGTTTCTGTTTTTGGACATACAAGCGGTATTTGTTTGCCGTCTTTTGTCCAGCCGGTAACTTGCGTTGATCCCGTAGTGCATATAGCTTCGCATGTAAACCCATAATCTTTTTGTTGTTCACAGTTGTTTTCTTTTGGTAGTTTCCAGCATTTCTGTTCCACACTTGTACAGGGCAATGTTACCAGTTGGTCATCAAATCCTTTTGGTTTGTCTGTCGCTTTCGCGCATACGTAATAGTTTCCTTCTGGGTCTGTTTTTTTGTCAGGACAGCTTACTATTGTTGTCATTGTTCTTATTTGTTCAAGTATAGCCTTCTTTATTCCAATGCATTGTTCCAATAGATTAATGACTGTGTTTGCCTGTGCGCTTATTTGGGTGTTATCTGTGAGTGTTTGTATGTTGTTGATTGCAGTGCCAGCAATGCCTCCTATTGTCTGAATTCCAGAAGCTGTAGGACCTAGCATTTTTATCAGATTTTGAACTTTCATCAATATTGTAGTATTGTATGGTTCTGGTGCTACTTTGAGTGTTTCTATGATTGGCAGTAATGTGTTTGCGTTTATGTTTTCTTCGTCAATCAGGCTTTGTAAGTTGCTGGCTACTGATATGGCTGTTTTGGGAATTGACGGATTGGCATCGTTTTTGGCTATTGTGAGTTTCTTTCCTTCTGCTTCGAGCATTTTTTCTATTTCTTGTTTGATCTTGTTTGGTAGTTGTGCCAGGGTTGGTGCTCCTATTTCTTTTGCTTTCAGGTCAGGGTCGTTTGTTTGTGCGCATACCACGCTGAATGGTATTTCGACTGTTGCTTCGTCACCTGTTATCGGGTCTATGCTTACCTGGTCTGTTGGCTGTCCGAATTCATCTGAATCGTATGCTGTGAACACAATCTTGAATCTTGCTAGTTCTGTTTTTCTAGCAGGCGAGCACAGGCTTATTGCTTCTAGCGGGACATTGTAATCAATGTATGACTGGTATCTTTCTCCGTTTTTTACTTCTGGTGCATTAAGTCTTGTTCTGACGTCTGGTTTGAGTTTTATTGTGAGTGTTTGGTCTGCGATTGTGTTGCAGGTTATTATGTCTCCTGTGAGTATTCCTCCGCAACCAAGTCCATCATACTTTGTATCTTCTGCTTTTAAGAATCCTCCTTCAGGTTTTAGGTTTGGTTCTGATGCCGGGTAGAGTTGGTAGATTAGTTTTTGCGGTGCTTCTTTGAATATTTCCAATATGTATTTGTTTCTTCCTTCTCTGATTTCCATATCTCCTCTCTTGAGTGTTGTGCTTTCTATTAGTGTGTTTGTTGGTGATCTTGTTGTTTTTAGCATGCTCCACCATTGCATGTATACTACATTTATCGGTGCTGCCGGTCCCGTCGCTCCTGCTGCTCCTGTTGGTCCTGCTGCTCCGAACCACGTCGGATCTATTTTTGGTATGTCCTTTATCGTTTTTGTGTAGTCTCCGTTAGTTGTTAGGGGTGCTAGTCCCTGGTCCGTGTTGTTCTTTATCATCTCTCCTGCGCCGTTATAGATTGCGTATTCGAGGTATTTGTTGTTTTTTTCTCCTCCTGGATAGTCTTGTGTGATGTTTATGCTTATGTTCAGCTGGTCTCCTACTGCGAATGTTTGTATTTTGGGGTGTGTGTATGTTGGTGTCCCTCCTGATAATCTTATTCCGCTTGATGATTCTCCGAATGCGCATCTGAATGATAGTGATGCTGGGTCGTATCTGCAGAACGCGGGGAGCGCGCCTGCTCCGCCTGATTGCGTTATTGTTTTCTCGTCATCTCTTCCTTCTTCTCTTGTCGTGCTTCCTTCTTTGAACCTGTACAATAAGTAGACTTTGTCGTATCTTATGTTTCCCATTCCTGAGCCTTGCATTGTGTAGCATACTTCCTGGCTGAGTATTTCGTTTTTCTTTACGTGTGTTGGGAAGTCTGGTGGTGATATTGTGATGTCTTTTTCTGTTTCGCAGTCGCATTTTCCTCGTTCAAACCCGTCTGCTTCTCTGCACTTGAAGCCTCCGCTGCATTTCAGGTGTATTTCCAGGTCTGCGTCTGCTCCTGCTGCAAAGCCTATTCCAAAGTGGTAGACCCAGGTTGTGAGTCCTGTGGGTTTTGTTGCCGGATTAAAAGCGATAAATCTTCTGTTTGCCGGCTCTATTAGTGATTGGCTTTCTATTGGTATTTCTTCTACTGCTTGGTCGAATGCTGTTGCCACGTCGAAGTTCCAGGTGCCGTAAAATGCCCACATGCAGATTGAGTTCACTAGTTTTTTCTCTACGAATACTGTTTTGTATGCTGCGCTGTCTCCGTATCTTCCTTCTGATGTTCTTGACATCTCGCTTCCTGCTGCTGTTAAAGCTCCGAGCAGGTCTCCTGCGCCTGCTATTCCTGTTCTTGCTCCTCCTGTGCTGAAGCTTTGCGTGAAGCACGTGAGCACTTCATAGATTAAGTCGCAGCCGTATTGTGAGATTACTGCTTCGCAAACTCCTGCTTCTCCGTCGCCTGTTATGA
>CAYUHB010000071.1:0-5150 GCA_964444355.1 uncultured Methanosarcinales archaeon | reverse complement strand
AGGTCTGACGGGGCCAAACTCACGAGCCATTTTTGCAATAAACTCTATTCTGTCGAAGAAAGTGTTCTTTTTCGCTCGTCCAATGAATCTGAACTGTTCGCCTAATAATTCCGTTTTCATCGGCTCGAATGTTTCCGGATTCACTCTGTATGCTATCATTTGTTCTTTTGTTTTGCTTAGTAATCTTTCTGCTTGGTTTCTGAACAACACAACGCGTATGTTCTCTGTTCCGTCATCTAAGAATACGTTAACAAGATATGAATAATCCGGCATTAGTGCTGAGTGTTCGTCGCATACCCATTGTCCTTCTACTTCTTTAAGGCGCGTTCCGCATTGTGGGCAGACTTCGAAGAATTTTGGGTCAAAGACTTGTACTACTGTGCCTAGGACTTCTACTTGTTCTTCGCTTTCTGTTAGTTCTTTTAGTGTTTTTCTTTGTGCTGTTTTTACTCCTGGCACTTGTTCTGGCGGGTTTAGTATGAGTCTGCTGGATTCGTTCAAATGTACTTCTTTGTAGCCTCTTTGGTTTTCTCTTACCATTCCGCCTGTGATTTTTAGAGGGGTTCCTTGTGTTAATTGTTTTAGAATGTCTGCTTGGTTTCCCCAGCATACTATTCTTATGATGCCTGTGTCGTCTCCCATTAGGAAGCTTCCTACTTTTCCTGCGCTTCCGTCTGCTCTTTGGAAGTCTCTTGTTTCAAAGATTTGTGTTACTCTGCCTAATACGTCTGCGTTTCTCATTCCTGGCAGTAAGTCTCTGATTTTTCCTCCGCCTTCCAGTAATTTGACGCCGAGTTCATTGGCAATGATGTGTGCTGCTCCTTCTTTTGATATCAAGCCAGCTAGTGATAGGCATTTTGCTTCTATTTTTGCCATTAGGTCTGCTTCAGAAATTCCTGTTTTCTCTTTTATGCGTGCCAGCATGTCTGGCAGTGGTATTCTTATCAATTGTTCACCCCGTTTAACTCAGAATGTTTGACCTTTTTAAAGATTTATATTGTGGGAGTGGTAGTTTTCTCCGGCAGATATAGTATGTAGCAGGGTTGTGTTTTTCCCAGGTTTATTATGAAGGTGTATTCGTCGTCTTTTTTTGTTACGCTCCAGCTTGTTGGCATTCTCTTTGCTACGCAGTCTTCTGGTTTTTCTATGTCGCTGCACTCTTTTGCTATCATTTCAAGGATTGTTTTTATTTGCGGGTATTCTTCCAGTTTGTGGTCGTATTTTATTTTGAAGTTTGGTTTGAATGTGAAAGCTCCTATTGTTTGTCCTGTGAAGTCTTTTAGCGGCATTATTACTGGTTCTATTGCTATTCCTGCTATTTCTCCTTTTGTTATGTAGAGTTCATAGTTTGTTAGGGGTATGTCTTGTTTTGTTTTTGTTGCGTAAGCTGTCAGGTATTCATCCATTTTTTTGTTGAATTCTTTTGTTTTTGAATCTGAAACGTTCAGTTGCAGTGTCAGCATTGTTGGTCTGTCTTTTGTGTTTGCAAATGCGCACGCCTCTGTTTTTTGTGTTGCAGGCATTGATAATCTTGCTGCTTCTGTTACATAGTTGATGAGAAAGTCTTTTTCGGCTTGTGTTCTCATTATTGGTATTTCTACTTCTCCTATTGTTCCTACTCTTGTTATTCTGCTTTGTAGTCCTACGTACAATAGTAGCACTGCTATTGCTACGACTACCCATAATAGCATTGCGTAGTCAAGGGCTTTTTTATTCAAAGAGCTCACCTTTGATTGCTATTGTTAGTATTCCTTTTTCCCGCGGGATTATGATTTCTCTGTTGTATGTTTTTGTATGCTGGGTGTAAGGGCTTTTTGCCATGAATGAGCAGGTTATGTCTCCTGTGCACATATTTGGCTGCCCTGGCATCGTGATAAGCTCGTAATTGTTTTTTGTGAAGAATGCTTTGAGCATTTCGTCCATTTGTTTTGCGTTTATGCTTGATGGTATTTGCAGTCCTGCAAGTCCCTCGTCCAGTTTTACTATTGCAATGTCTGCTTCTATGAATGATTGTTGTCCTATGTTTAGTTTGCTTCCTGCAAAGATGTAGAAGAATGTGATTGATAGTATTATGATGGGTATGGCTATGATTAAATGGAATGCCTTGCCTAGGCCTTTTTTTCCGTGAGGGAAAAAATGGCCAGCTGAACCTTGTTCAGCGCTGCCTTTTTTTCCAAATTTATGTAATTTTTTCATATTTTGACGGGTATATTTGTTCTACGTTGACCGTGATTGGTCCTTTGTCGGTTTGGTATGTTCTGCTTGATGAGATTAGGTTGTATTTTACTGGTGTTAATGGTTTTGCGTCTTTGTAGAATGCCTTGTTTGCATAGCAGTCTTTTCCGTTGATGTTTGCTTTTGCTGCGAATGCTTTTTGTGACATTGACATTTGTATTGTGTTGTTTTTGCAGAAATCATCTGTGTTTGTTGTTAGTGTTCCTTTTTGGGTTCCGAGAGCCGGGTCGTAATAATCGAGGTTGTTGTAGATTCTTTCTTCCATTATTTCTGCATCGAGATAGTATGGTTGTACTGCTGCGTCCAGCATTCTGCTTGGAATCAGTACTAGTGCCAGTATTACTGCTGTTGTGAGTGGCAGGTAAGCAATCCACCATATCATTTCGAATTGTGCTTTTTTATTCATTTCTGGCTCCTTTGTTTATTGCTGATGCTAGTTTTGCTTTGTCTGACGTGCTGGTTATCGTTACTCCTGATATTTCGATTAGCATTGAGGCTTTTCTTGGATCATTGCTCGGGATTAGTTCTTTGTTTACTGGTATTATTGCTGCTCCTTTGATTGGGAATTCTTGCAGAATGTTTTGTATGATGTGGCATGCTGCTTCCTGGTTTGTGTTGGTGTAGATTTTTAGTGTTGGTTTTGTTCCTGTTCCCTGCACTGCATCTATTGTTATTTCTCCTGTCATCAGTCTTACCGGTGTTGTTCCGTAATTCAGGATTGCTTGTTTGTCTATTTGTACGTTGTATTGTCTTGTTTCCGGACAGTATGGTATCAGCAGGTTTGGTATAAGGTTGGGATTTAGCCCTTTGCTTATGGTTCCTATTGTGTTTCCTGTTTTATAGTGTAGTAGTGGGCTGTTGTTTTTTTCTGGATCGAATTTTGCATCCAGTAATATGTAGTCCTGGCTTTTTGTGTAGTAAAAGGTGTGTCCTGGTTGTATGAAGTATGCCCGCATGCTGTGTTGGTCTATCTCAAGCCCTAGTTTTTCTGGTATGGTTATTTCTGCTTGTGCGTTTATGTCTTTTGGCAGTGCCTGCAGTGCGTCTCTTATCAACGCGTTTCTTGTTGCGTACACTTTTTCATCGTATGCTTTTGATGTTCCTATTTCTACTACAGAATTGAATATTGTCAGTCCTACTATGCCTAAAGCTATTATTGTGACGAATGTCGGGTTTAGAACGTATTCTGCAATTGCTTTTTTGTTCATGAGAGTCTTATTTCGCCGCACGTTCTGGTTATGTCAATTTTGTATTTTTGTTCTTTGATGACTTCTATGTTGCTTGCTTCTGGCACGCAGGGTTTTTTGCAGTCGCCGCATTCTCCTGCCAGTTTGGGGTATGGAGTGCAGGTGTCCATATATTTTCCTTTTTCTGAACTGTACTCGCGTAGGCACAGGCAGGGAACTCCGTTGCATATTGCTGGTGCTTGTGTTTCCGGGTATAGTATGATTCTGTAGTTTGTTTGCGCTGCTATCGGCACTCCGAAGCGTGTTGGTTGTTTGTATTCTGCTTTTACGAATGCGTCAAATTCTCCTTTGATTCTTTTATAGTCTTGTTCTCCTAGCGTGACTGGTTTTGCCCAGAATGCTGCCAGCATTACTGCAAGTATTGCCAATGCTGCCATGAACAGCATTATTTCTGGCATATTTTCGACTATTTTGTTTAGTACTGGCGAATCTCCTCTTTTATTCATAGCATTTATTGTCTGTTAGAAGTTTATAAACTTATTTGCTTTTACAGCATTTGTACGAAACTGTTTTTCCTGTTTTTTCTGTTTCTCTTTTGCCTTTATCAACGCAGTCCTGCCAGGTTCCTGTTGTATCTTCTTTCATGTCTGGTGGACAGCTTCCTTTCACGCACGACCTTCCTTCTATCAAATTATAGCATCCTCCTGTTGTTGTTACATCTTCTCCTATTTCTGTGTATTTTGATGCTCCTTTTGTTACTTGTTGTCTTATGACCAGAATCAGTATTACTAATACTACGAGGCCTAATATTATCATTATTACTGTGTTGATTGCCATTTCAGCGCCTTTTTTCCTCTGTGGGGAAAAAAGACCAGCTGAACTTTGTTCAGCGCTGCCTTTTTTGTTCATGGGTTTCATATCCGTGTTGTTGTATTTAAATCTTACTTACAACCAAACCTTACAGGGTCAACTTAACCTTCACACCCGTATGATGTTTGCTTTGTTAAAAAGATGTCGTCGTAATCTGCGCTGTCGTAATCGCAGCATAATAGGTATGTTCCTGTTGTTAGTATGTCTCCTTTTGCGTCAGGCCTATCCCAGTCGTAAAAAAGCGTTTCTGCTGCGAATGCGTCATATTTTCTTACTTGTGCTATTACTTCTTGTTTTTTGATTCCTGGCGTTACGTATGGTATTTTTAGGTTTGCGTGTCTGTAATTTTGTATTTTTCCGGTTACCATGTAGTTGTAGCATTTCAGTATTTGTGTTGATATTTCCTGTACTGCTTTGTCGTGGTCTTTTGATATTTCTGTTGTTGTTATAGGAACTCCTGTTTTTGTTGCTCCTTTTGTTACTGCTGTTTCCTTTTCTTCTGTTATTGGGGTGACTATTCCTTTTTCGCCGAAAGCTTTCTCATAAAGGCCTTTAAACTGTCCTCCTATCACAAATAGCACTATAACCAGAACAAAGAGCCAGGCAATTATTCCCATCCATCCCATTCCTTGTTTCATTTTTTAGGATACCCCGCCGCTTGTGGCGGTTGGGTTTGTATTCCTCCTCCTTTCTCTTTTTGTTTTTGTGATGTCACTGGACATTTTTATGCCACTGGACATGTGTGCGCGTAGCGTATTTAAATAGATTTTTCTTTTTGGTTTTTTATGCAAGTGAGAGCAACTGCTAAAATCAGGATTTCTGCAACTTCTGAAATAGTTGCAACTATCCATGCTTACA
>CAYUHB010000070.1:0-5225 GCA_964444355.1 uncultured Methanosarcinales archaeon | reverse complement strand
TCTACAAAACCTACACGCCATCCTGAAAAACCCTTCAGGATAGTAAAGTATTACGCAAAAAGTATCTCACAATCAGAACAATAATGATGATTGCAACACATGCAAGAATACCTATCCTCATCAAACTCTTCTTATCCTCTTTTTTTGCCATAATGACACCTCTCTTTTACTGAATCAAGGAATTGTCTCTTTATAAGCGTTTCTACGGCATCGGCACTTTGCCAGTTAATTTAGGCTTGTAGAATTTCATCAACAAACTATTCCCAACAACACTGACGCTACTTAAAGCCATTACAGCACCGGCGATAACAGGACTGAGAAGCCAGCCAGTAAACGGATACAACACGCCGGCAGCAACAGGAATCAATACTATATTGTACGCAAAAGCCCAAAACAAGTTCTGCCTAATCTTATACATAGTATACCTACTCAAAGAAATAGCAGTCACAACATCCCGCAAATCATTCTTCACAAGCACAACACTTCCAGCCTCAATCGCAACATCAGTGCCCGAACCAATAGCGATGCCCACATCTGCCTGAGACAAAGCAGGAGCATCATTAACACCATCACCAACCATTGCAACCCTGAATCCTTTTGACTGCAGGTCCTTAATCTTCAAAGCCTTCTGACCAGGAAGAACATTAGCAATAAAATCATCAATGCCGAGCTG
Organism: uncultured Methanosarcinales archaeon; assembly: GCA_964444355.1. Taxonomy (GTDB): domain Archaea; phylum Nanobdellota; class Nanobdellia; order Woesearchaeales; family ARS49; genus CABMGU01. Next base: position 4,552 of record CAYUHB010000070.1, on the reverse strand, counting down.
AGAAGCAATCGCTGAAGCAGTACGCTCATTATCACCAGTAATAAGCATTACGCGCTTTCCAAGACGATGAAGCTCCTGCACAGCCTCTTTAGCAAAAGGCTTAACCCTGTCAGCAACAGCAATCACGCCAATCAACTGCTTTTGAGACGACAAGAAAACAACAGTCTTGCCCTGAGCCTCCAAAGAATCAACACCTTTCACATTAATCTTATTCTCATCCATCAAAGCACGATTGCCCAAAAACAAAACCTTGCCCTTATACTTCGCACTAACACCCTTTCCGGAAAAAGACTGAAAGCCAAAAGGCTCAGGAACTGCAAACTTTCTCTGCTTGGCAGCAGACAAAATAGCCTCTGCCAAAGGATGCTCAGAACGCAATTCCAAAATAGCAGCCAACTGCAAAATACCTTCCGGCTTAGCACTGCCCACAGAAACAATATCAGTCACTTCAGGCTTTCCAACAGTCAAAGTCCCAGTCTTATCAAAAACAATAACATCCAAATCCCTTGAACGCTGCAAAGCCTCAGCATTCTTAAACAAAATACCAAACTCGGCGGCCTTGCCAGAACCTACCATAATGGCAGTAGGAGTTGCAAGACCAAGAGCGCAAGGACAAGCAATAATCAAAACAGCAATAAAAGCCTTAAAACCAAAAGCAGGCAGACCAAAATAATACCAAACACCAAAACTCGCAATCGCAATAATAATAACTATAGGCGCGAAATAAAAAGCAATACTATCAGCCAAATTCTGAACAGGAGCCTTAGAACCCTGAGCATCCTCAACCATCTTAACAATCCGGGCAAGAACAGTATCAGCACCAATCTTCTTAGCCTTAAACTTAAAAGTGCCAGTCTTGTTAACAGAACCAGCAATCACCTTTCCATTAATTACTTTTTCAACAGGAATGCTCTCGCCAGAAATCATACTCTCATCAACACTAGAACTGCCCTCAACAACAACACCATCAACAGGAACTCTCTGACCAGGCTTGACGATAACAACATCGCCAACCTGAACCTCCTCAACAGGAATCTCCATTTCCTCCTTATTTCTCACAACCAAAGCAGTCTTGGGCTGAAGACCAAGCAATTTCCTGATTGCATCAGAAGCCCTGCCCTTGGCAACAGCCTCCAACAATTCTCCAAGAATAATAAAAGCAACAATGATGCCGGCAGACTCAAAGTACAGCATATCAACAGCATAACCCTTCTTACCGAGCAAAATCATCACTCCAGCAAACAAACTAAACAAATAAGCAGAACCAGTGCCAACAGCAATCAAACTATTCATGTCAGGCTCAATCCTGAATAAAGCGCGAAAACCTCTCACGTAAAAAACACTGCCGGCAAGCACAACAACAGTTGCAAGCACGAATTGAATGACGACATTCATCGCCGGCTTCAAAACAGGCAAAGGCAAGCCAGCCATTTTACCCATCGTAAGATAGAGCAAAGGAACTGCGAAAACTCCTGCAACAACCATCCTTTTCTTCCAAAAAGAAACTTCATCAACCTTCACTTCACCCCTGTGCTCGGCCTTGTAACCGCTCTTCTCTATAGACTCCCTTAACATATTCTCAGATGATAAAGAAGGATTATAGTCAACATACGCCCTTGAACTGGCAAAATTAACAACTGCGTTCATAACACCAGGCACTGCTTTCAAAGCATTCTCAATCGTAGTCACACAACTGGCGCAATGCATTCCGGAAACGGAAATAACTGCTTTGGCAAGATGAGAAAACTTTTCCTGACACAACTTACTGCAAAAATAAAAAGTTTCACCATCCTTTTTCAACGAAAACTTAGCGGTAATAGGATTAACTTCCATACCGCAGACAGGGTCTTTCATTATTGATGAAGTGCTCAAGGATGTTTATAAAAGTTATGAATAGTTGTGAATAACAAGATTTAATAATACGATAATCTGAGTTTAAGAAATGTTCAAAGAGGTCATCATCTTCATAGTCGCCTGCCTCGTGCTCGTAAAGAGCGCGCAATACGCAGTCAAATCAGTCGAACACATCGCGCGATTCCTGAGATTAACGGAGTTCGTCACGAGCTTTCTGCTCGTAGCATTCGTATCAGCAATGCCAGAAGGATTCATAAGCGTAATATCAGCATTAAAGGGAGACCCGGGCATAGGAGTCGGCACATTACTGGGCGGAAACATAGCAGACTTAACACTAATATTGGGATTAGTGACGCTGGCAGGACACCCAATAAAAATCCACAACTCAATAATCAAAAAAGACATCTACTTCGCAATCCTGACCCTGCTGCCGATAATCCTGGGACTCAACGGAGTAATATCGCGCCTGGACGGAATAATCCTTTTGGCAGCAGGAATAGGCTTTCTCATAATCCTCATGAAAGAAAGACAATACTTCCACAAACCATTCCAAATGAAAGACCACTGGATAAAACACTTCCTCATATTCGCAATAAGCATTGCAGTACTGCTATTAAGCGCCTACTTCATAGTACAAAGCTCGCACTCCCTATCAATAGAAATAGGAATCCCTTCCCTAATAATCGGACTCATCCTTGTAGCGCTCGGCACAACAATGCCAGAATTCGTATTCTCCCTTCAAAGCATCAGGGCAGGACACGGCGACATGGCAATCGGAGACATATTAGGAGTGGTAGTAGTTGACGCCTGCATAATGATGGGACTGCTGGCATTAATCTCGCCAATAACAGTAAACGTATTCATACTATCTATTATAGGCATTTTCACCTTTTTAGCAGTACTATTCGCATTACTCTTCATGCGCTCAGACGGAATGCTCACAAAAAACGAAGCGCTAACACTGGTATTCTTCTACATAGCATTCGTAGTAGTACAGATGCTGATGCGATAGAAATCTTCTACAGACGCGGACTTACCAATGCAAAGCTTTATAAATAGGCACTCGGGCACATTCATTACTATTCTGAAAAGTATAGTTTAGAGAATAGAGAATGTTTGGAGCAACAAAAATGCAATTTTCCGACTTTCATTTGCCCGCGCCCATACTTAGCGCCATCCGCGAACAGGGCTACGAAACGCCAACACTCATACAAGAAAAAGCAATCCCGCTAATCCTTTCCGGCAAAGACATCATCGGAAGCTCACAAACCGGCTCTGGAAAAACAGCCGCTTTCGGACTGCCGCTCTTAACCAAACTATCCCCTGGCAAAGGAATCTACGCATTAATCCTGACCCCGACCCGCGAACTCTGCGTGCAAGTAAGCGACGCGCTAAAAGGATTCGCAAAACACCTTTCCGCAAAGATAACCCCAATATACGGAGGAGTCGGCATAGGATCCCAAATCAACGCCCTCCGCACGGCAGAAGTCGTAGTTGCAACACCAGGAAGACTTCTTGACATGATTCAACGCGGATACAAACTAAACACAGTTCAATATCTCGTACTTGACGAAGCCGACAGAATGCTCGACATGGGATTCATCGACGATGTAGAAAAAATCATCAAGTGCATCCCAAAACAACGCCAAACACTGCTCTTCGGCGCAACACTTTCGCCTAAACTGCGCTCACTCGTAAACCGCCACATGAACTCGCCAATACCAGTACAGGCAGAAACCCACGTTGACACAAGCCTTCTCACCGAACGAGCATACGCAGTACAGCCGCAGGAAAAATTCTCTCTTCTAGTGCACTTCCTCAAATACGAAACTCCTGGAATCGGAATTGTTTTTTGCGCAACACGCCGAAACTGCGACAAGGTCGCAAAAAATTTGCGAGCGCAAAAAATCAGCGCAACACCAATACACGGCGGGCTTTCCCAGAGCAAAAGAATCAATGCCATCAATACACTGCACAAACAAGGGATTGGAATACTTGTCGCAACAGACGTTGCCTCACGCGGACTGCACATAAACAACATCTCACACATCTACAATTATGAACTGCCCAAAACATCAGATGATTACGTCCACCGCATAGGCCGAACGGCACGAGCAGGAGCAAAAGGAGACGCTGTAACTTTTGTCACACATCAAGATGCCCGCGATTTCAAACTCATCATGCGCGATCTCGGAAGAGCTATTGCGTCCTCACCACTCCCAACATTTGAGAAAGTTGCGCTCATAGGTCCTGCGCACGAACCATCCCAGCAAGACCACAGGAAACGAAGACGATTCTGGAAACGCAGCAGATAATTATTTCTTAAGGACAAAAAGTATACTGGCGCGGGCAGGCAGCGCTGACTTCGCATTCGCTCGTCAGCTGGTCTGCCCTTGAATTATAAGAAATAATACTGGCGCGGGCAGGATTTGAACCTGCGAACCCACTAAGGGACCGGATCTTAAGTCCGGCGCATTTGGCCAACTTTGCTACCGCGCCGCAAGATTGTAAGGAAAATAACTCTATATAAAGGTAATGCCCCAAACATTTAAAAAAAGAACATAGAAACCAGTTACTATGCCTCCGTAGCATAGGTAGCTAGCCTTTGCAAAAGGCTAGGATCCAAAGCGTTCAGGTGGGGTCTGCGACCCCACGACATACGGCCCGTGCTTCGCACTGGTCGTCTCACAATCATGTT
>CAYUHB010000069.1:0-5240 GCA_964444355.1 uncultured Methanosarcinales archaeon | reverse complement strand
AACATTCATGCCACGAGAAGAAGCAGAAAAAGCATTCGGAATGGCAATATATCAAGGAGGAGCAGTTCCAGGCAAACAACTGAGAATAGTAAGCATACCAGGAGTAGATGTTGAAGCATGCGCCGGAACGCATTTGAAAAATACTGTTGACGTTGGCAAAATAAAGATTCTGAAAACAAACAAAGTCAAAGACGGCATTGTAAGAATAACATTCGCAGCAGCAAAAGCAGCAGACAAAATACTGGAAGGAGAGAAAAACATCGTCGACAAAGCAGCAAAACTGTTGAAATGTGATATTCACCAAGTGCCAGACAGGGCACTAGAACTGTTTGAAATCTGGAAGAAGGCAAGGAAAGCAGTGCAGAAGAAGCAACCGTTGCCGGATATTACTTTGAAGTCAACCACGGCATATGTAGGAGACATACTTGCAAAGACTGCCGAGGTTTTGCAGACTCAGCCAGAGGTTGTGGTAAAGACGATTGAAAGATTCCTGAACGAGTTGAAAAAATGGTCAGAAGAACAAAAATAAAAGACTCCATAGGATGGTGCGGAGTAATACTAATTCTGATAGCATATTTCCTAGTCAGTTTTGGCTTCATAATGGCAGACGGCTTTGCATATCCAACACTAAACCTGCTCGGTTCATTATGCATAATCATAGAAACATTAAGCAAGAAAGACTACCAGCCAGCAATTCTAAACATAATTTGGCTATTAATCGCATTTATAGCAATTGCAAGAGCACTTATTTGAATTCAATAGAAAATACTGGTTCACTGACCTTCTCACCCTTACATTCAGGACACTTGCTAGGACGCCTGCGCTTCTCCCTGTCCTTGAAAACATAACCGCAGTTCCTGCAAACACTCGGATCCATCACAAGCTTGCCAGGCTTGACACTCTGCGAAACACGCTCCAAATCCAACAGAAGCTCTTTAGTATCTGCGTGAAACCACTCTGCCAATTCCCTCAGAGTCATAGCCTGCTTGGAAAGCAGTTCAATAAGGTCTTTACAGCCAGTCATTTGAACAATTTATCTAATACGTCCATTGTATACAGCACGATTGCTTCTGCCTGAGTTTTTGAGGGTGAGAATGGGTCTTTCTTTGTGTGAACACTGAAGACACGCACCTGGTTAATCAGATGAATCTGATTTGGAAGTCCAGGGTCGAGCTTCACGCCCTTCTCTGCCAGTTTTGCAATAAGATTACCAAGACCAGTGCCAGGAGCCTTCTCCAGCAGGTCTTGCCCTGTTGCATCGAAATACTTTCTGTGCAATGCCGTTTCCATTATTCTGCCACACAAAATAACAGCACTCCTAAAACAACCCACTTTCATACAAGCCTGAATTTCGCTCAAATCAGCAAGAATTTCAGCCTTAACATCGCTCGGCAATCTTGGCATTCTCCAACCTGCTTTCTCATCAACTGCAAAGTCAGCCAGCTTCTCCAAAATCGCGCTCATCTCTTCAGGCTTTGCAACAGAAAGCTTCTGTGCCAAAGGATAAGCATCAGTATTCCTTGCTTCATCAAGCAATTGCTGAATGGCACCCTTAAGCTTCAACCTTGTCCCTTCCTGCTTTTGTTTCCTAAAATCTGTAATATTCCCCTTTCTTTCAACCTCACTCATTTCCTTCAATGCCTGCTGAATGTCGACGAGAACCTGATGCATCATGTATGTTCTTTAGCTTCTAAAGGTTTAAATAGTTATTGCTTCCGGATAATATGTATGAAAAAGATCGTAATTTTACTGCTTTTGCTGGCTGTTGCGTGCGCACCTGTCCAGCCAATTGTCCAGAACACTGATACCAAAGCACCTGCTGAACCACAGGTTGTGACAAAAGAACAGGTGGTCTCTCAACCTCAAACGATTCCAGAAACAATGAAAACAGAAAAAATCGAACCAGTACCTGGAACGCCTCTCGAGCCGACAGCCAAAACAGGAGACTTTTACAACCTTCTCGGATGCCAGCAATTATTATCTGCAGAAGAATTTGCAAAAACGTGCGGAAAGGATGCAGCATATATCGCAGTAACATACAAGACCGGCACGCGCAACTGCGTGGTAAACATCAAAGACAAACAAAATGAAAGATACACAGCAGGATTCACACTAACAGGATACGCTGATGCAGCTGCTGCCAAAACCGAATTCGAAAGACGCCTTGTCGTACTGAAAGTAGGAGCTGACGACAGCATAGGAGAACGCGCTTACGTGCCACCAATGAAACTTTCCGACAGAGAAGCACTGGAATTCCTAAGAGACAAATTCATTGTAGAAGGAGGCTCTGACACACGCCTGTGCTCAAAAGAAGGCATAACTGAAACTGCAAAAATCGTTGACAGCCACATCAAATAAAATTCGCAATTATTTTTTGTTTTTCCTTTAATATTTTACTTTTTTCTAAAATAGGATTAATATCGACACCAAACTTCTTCCTTGCAAGATGCCTGGCATAAGTAAGCATAAGTTCCTTACTGGCAAAAATGATTGGCTTGCTTTCAAGAGCCTTCCTTGCAGCACTGCGAGTAACCCACACACCCAAAGGCAACACATATTCGTCTGTTATGAATCTTAGTACAAGCGCAGAATTCTGCCTCTTATTCCTAAACATGTGCTCTGCCAAAGACATCCTGACAGTATAATACCCGCCTGCACAAGTCTCAGCATAGTTTTTTCTTCCCTCAAACTCCTCAAAATCAGTACTGTACTCAAGAACTCCAGGCTTAACATACATCTCAAACAATTCATAACTCCAACGCTCAGGGAAGAACAACAACAAATAATAATTACCAAGATAACTGCCAAAGTACGCCCCATAATCCCCAATTTCCTGCTCCCTCACCTTCTCAAGAAAATTATTTGCAAGAATATCATCAGTCGCTGTAATCGACCAGCGCGTAGGAACCAACTTCCTCTTCTTACCAAACACACCAACAGACAGCATCCTGCTCAAAGCATTCTCATCAACAGAATGCCTGTACAAATCTATAACAGCTTCCGAAGCCAACGCATCAGTATCATCAAAATATTTCTGAACTTTGGTTGGAATGTTAGGATTGCTCGCCAATGATAACTGCTTAAGCCTTGCCTGCGGACCCATCGGAGCAACCCACTGGTCAGTTGAAATATTCAAACTCGGCTTTTTCTCCAAAGAAACATCAATATCAACTGGCTTTACTGACATCGCAACATCCTGCGCAATTTCAACCAATTTATCAGGCTGTTTAACATTGCTGGTAAACCTGCTGTTAACCATCCTTGTCCTGTAGTCTACTACTTCCCTAATTCCCGTATTTGTCTGCGCCCAATGCCTCGGAGCATCATAAAGCCAGGCAGAATCATCATGCTGAACAGGAGAAAGAATGCCAACATTAATGTTAGGATAACCAAACCTGCCAACAAAAGGCGCAGGAGCGCTTCCTGTGAAAGAATCGCGCTGAGTCAAAGGTCTTGCACGTATCAGCGCACTGCGCAATATCTGCTCTTTTTCCTTATACTTAACCCCCCTTATTAACATAAATCAGAACAAATTTTGCGAATATAAATTAATTTCCGTGTTCAAGGTCTTCGATTTGCCGCTCTGCCCAAAGCTCGCTTTGGGTGAATTTCTTCTCCCTATCGAAAAACCACGGGTTTTTCGGGAGTCCCACAAACTAGGGGTTTGTGTGACCTTAGCTTGCACGGGGAGAAGAAATTCAGTCTGTAAGACCAGCGCGGCAATTTATCAAAAAAATAGTTCTAGAAATCTTCGCAAAAATGAGGGTCGTCCTCAGGAGCGTTCTTGAACTGAGTGCAAGTCTTCTTTTTCTCCCAAAAAAACCAGCACTTGCTACCAAACACCTTATGACTATGACACTTTTCGCAGACGCTCATAAGCTCTTTTTTATATTTGTCATTTATATACTTTTCCAGATACATTTTTAAAGCCTTTTAAGAAGCTTTTAAGCATGCTTACATCTCAGGAAGTTGCCAAGCTGAAAGAAGAACTAACCAACTGCACCAGACCGCTATTCATCTTCCACGATGACCCAGACGGGCTTGCAAGCTTTCTATTATGCTATCGCTTTGTGAAAGAAGGAAGAGGACTGCCTATCAAAGCATACCCCAGGGTGACGGCAGAAACTTATGCAAGAAAAGTCGAAGAATACGGCGCTGACAAAGTATTCATCCTTGACGTAGCAATGGTAGAACAAGAATTCATTGATGCAGTAAAGGTTCCTGTAATCTGGATAGACCACCATTCTGTGCTGGAAAGAGACAGAGTAAAGTATTTCAACCCGCAAAAAAGAGGCATTAACATTCCCACCCCTGTGATGATTTGGCAGGTCGTAGGAGAAGAAAGACCGCAAGACTTGTGGATTGCTGTTGTTGGTGCGATTGGCGACTGGTATTTCCCGGATTTTGCGCAGGCTTCATCATTATTGCCAAAGACCTGCACAAGCGTCCAAGACGCACTGTTCAACACGCAAATCGGCACCTTGGTAAAATTATTCTCATTCAACCTGAAAGGCTCAATGGCAGACGTCATAAAATCTGTAAAGATTCTAACAAGAATAGACGACCCTTACGACATACTCGAACAACGCACACCACAAGCCAGAATATTATGGAAAAAATACCAAGAAGTAAACAAAGAATACGAAGAAATGCTCGCAAACGCTCTTAAGCACGATTCTGATGATAAGCTGTTCGTTTATACTTATGAAGACGACAAGCTGAGCCTGACAAAAGACCTGTCAAACGAATTACTGTACAAATTAAATAAAATCATCATTGTAGGCAGGGAAAGATCCGATGAAGTGCGCTGCTCTTTGCGCGCTCCTGCAAAAGTAAACCTTGCAAAAGCCTTGGAGCGTTCTTTAATCGGCATTGAAGGCTACGGAGGCGGACACGAGCAAGCCTGCGGAGCAGCAATCAAGAAGCACGACTTCAAACAGTTTTTAGAGAATTTAAGGAAGGAACTGAAACTATAAACTAAGAACAACAACACCAGCAACAACCAAACCAATACCAAGTGTTTTCTGAATTATCGCTTTAGGCGTAATAACCTCTTTCAACAAACTCGGAATAAAAACACTCAATAAAAGCATCATCACAAAAACGTAAACAGGCTGCAAAGTCCCTAATGCAGTAACAACAGAAACTTTTCCAAGAGAGATTGACTTAAGCAAAATAAAATATGCAGTCATTGCAGTTAATTGCTCGATCAGTATATAGAAAAAGCTTCTAGAGGTGCT
>CAYUHB010000068.1:0-5242 GCA_964444355.1 uncultured Methanosarcinales archaeon | reverse complement strand
CTGCATTCCTCGACTTTGACGATGTCTCCTTTCTTTGCATCTATTTCTTTTGGATTGTGCGCTTTGATTCTTGTTCTTTTTCTTTCATATCTTTCGTATTTTTGCACATATTTTCTTCTTGGCCATTCTACTGTTGCTGTTGACTGCATTCTCGCTTCTAGTACGATGCCCGTGAATGTCCTTCCCCTTGTTCTGATGCTTTGCATTTTTCACCTACTTGATAATGATTGTTTCAGGCGCGAATCCGGCTTCAATGAGGATCTGCTTGACCTTTTGTTTGTGCTCGCCTTGGAGTTCGATTCTGTTGTCCTTTGTCGTGCCTCCGCACGCGAGCTGGGCTTTGAGCTTTTTTGCCAGTTGTCCGAGATCGATTTCCTTTTCGTCAATCCCTTCGATAACAGTGTACATCTTGTTGAATTTTTTTGCCTCGACTCGGACGATGATTTTTTGGCTTTCTTTTGCGATGCTCTCGCAAACGCAAAGCTCTTTTGGCAAGCCGCATGTCACGCAGACTATCATGCTTTTTTTCGTGCCTCCGTGAAAATTGTGTTTATTCTCGCAATTGTTTTCTTTGCAAGTCTGAGTTTTCCCGGATTTTTCGGTATTGTTCCGGTGGCTACTTGGGCGTTGTCTTTCATTAGTTCCTTGTATAATTCCTGTTTTTTCTGTTTGAGGTCGTTTTCGCCCAGTGCTCTCAGTTCTTTGATTTTCATTTGTTTCGGATCTCCGCTATCTTGTTATTATTGCTTATCCGAAACTTTGAAAAATTCGTTGAATTTTTCATTTTTTCTTTTCCTCTGGCGTTTCAGCTTTCGGTTTGTTTACTTCCAAATCATCGGGAAGTCTGGTTTGTGCTCCCATTATCGAGACTTTTACTCCTATTGCTCCTGTTTTCATTATGCAGACTGCTTTTGCTTTTGTGACTCCTTCGAGCGCGATGTTTCCTGCTTTTTTGAGGTATCCGCTGTAGAATCTCCAGCTTTTTGCGCGCTGGCTTGGTACTTTTCCTGAGATTATGATTTCGATTCCCAATGCCCCTGAGCTTATGACGTCCTGCATTGTTTTGTGTCCGATTGCTTTGAACTTGTTTATTCCAAAGCGCTCTATCGTGCTCGCTATTCTTTCTGCCACAATCTGTGCGTCGAGGTTCGGGTTTCCTACTTCCGCGATTTCTATCTGCGGGTTTTCGAGTTCGAATTTCTTTTTGAGCGTGTTTGTGAGTTTCTTGATGTTTTCTCCTTTTCTTCCTACTACCAGTCCCGGTCTGCTTGCATAGATGATTATTTTTTCTCCGAGCGGGGTTCTCATTAGTTTTGTGTGGCTGTGGCCTACGTTTTTGAGTGTTTCAGATATGAATTCCTGTATCCTGTACTCTTTCAGTTTTTCTGCGATGAATTTTCGCTCAATCATTTCTTGACCTCTTCCAGTACCAATTCAACGTGTGCCCGTTTTGTTTTTGTGCGTTTTCTGCCGTATCTTTGTGTTGTTGGTCCTTTTTGTGTGCTCGCGTGTTTTATTATGAGGTTTCCAGTGCTTAGTCCTTTGAATTGCGCGTTTGCTTCTGCGCTTTTTAGGAGGTCTAATATTTCTTCGCACGTTTTTACTGCAAACCTGCCTCCTGCCATTCCTGCTTTGTGTGCTACGTTATGGTTGTATCTTGTGAATGGAATGGCTTTTTTGAGAGCGATGGCGTCTTCGAGCAGTTTTTTCGCTTTTTGGACGTTCATTCCTCGTACTGCCTGGCATACCATTGTGCCTTTCTTGAGTGAGATTGGCAGGCTGACGCCTACTGCTTTCGCGCAGTTTTCTGTGATTTTTGTTGAGTAGCTGTATGCCATTTATCTCACCGACAGCGAGGCGCTGCTTCTGGTTGCTCCGATTCCTGGTGCGCTGTGCTTGACTTGTCTTCTTGTTTGCGCGAATTCTCCCAGTCTGTGTCCGAGCAGTTCTGCTTCTATTATGACCATTGTCCATTCTTTTCCGTTGTGTACTTTGATTGTTTTTCCTATCATTTCTGGTATGACTATCATGTCTCTCGCGTGTGTTTTGATGTCTTTCGGGTTCGATCTTATGTCTTCGAGGAGTTTTTTCTCTACTTCGGTGAATCCGCGTTTTATCTTGCGTCTTTCTCGTGATGGGACTAGTTTTGCGAATTCCTCTATGCTCATCTTCATGACTTCTTGCACGCTTTTTCCGTGGAAAATAAATTCTTTTACCATGTTATCACTTCTTCCTTCCTGTGCGCCTTGGCCACAGTTTTCCTACTTTTCTTCCTGGTGGAGCGAAATGTCCTACTGACTTGTTCTTTGCTTTTCTGCTTGTTCTCTTGTTTCCGTATGGGTGGTCGACTGCGTTTTGTGCTGCTGCGCTTGGGTTCGGCCATCTCTTGTTCGTCATTCTTTTTCTGAAATGTTGGACTCCTGCTTTGAGCATTGGCTTTTCCAGTCTTCCTGCTCCTGCTATTATTCCTATGCAGGCTCTGCACTTGAGGTTGAACAGTCTTTCTTTCTTGCTTGGCAGTTGTATTGTTGCGTAGCTTTCAGTTTTTGCCAGTATTCTTGCTGCGCTTCCTCCTGTTCTGCAGAATTTGCCTCCGTCTCCTGGCTGTGATTCTATGTTGAATACTGGTGTTCCTTCTGGTATTTCTCTGAGCGTGAGCGTGTTTCCAGGGTTTACTTCTCCTCCTGGTCCTGTTTGTACTTCGTCTCCTATTTTGATGAATTCTGGTGCCGGCATTAGGCAGTTTATTCCGTCTTCGTATTTTACTTCAATGAGTGGTGCGGTGTGTCCTGGGCATTTTATGATGTCTGTTACTTTTCCTTTTACCAGTGTTGCCGGCTCGCTTCGCATTTTTGCGTCTCCTGCGTATGCAAAGCTTTTCGCGCGGTATGTTGGTCCGCCTTTTCCTCTTGCCTGCTGTATTAAATTCTTGCCCATTCGTTTCAAACCTCGCGTTTGAAATGTGCCAAAAATCTTTGATTTTTGAGCATTACATTATCCCCAGCGTTGTTGCGATGTCTATTGCTGGTGTTTCTTTTGCGAGTGTGATGTATGCTATTTTTTCTCCTCTTACTGAGTTTAGAGTGTTTACTGCTGTGACTTTTGCTTTGAACAATTCCTGCATTGCGTTCTTTATGTCTTGTTTTGTTGCTTTTCTGTTTACTACAAAGACTAGTTTGTTTTCTGATTCCATGAGTCTGATGCCTTTTTCAGTTGCCAGCGGGTACTTGATTGTTATGTATGCGTCCATCATATGAACAATTTCTCCTTGTCTAGTTTTTGTATTGCTGCTTGTGTGAATATCGTGAGTCTTCCCGGGTGCGTTCCTGGCGCGAGCAGTTCTGCATTCATGCTTGCGACTTCTATGACATCTACCCCTGGTATGTTTTTTGCGGCGTTTAGCGCGTTGCATTTTCCGCTTACTACCAGCAGTGGTCCTTTTGTTTTTCTGTACCTTCTTCCTCTGAGTTTTCCTACGCCTGATCGCACTTTCTTTTCTTCTGCTCGTTCTAGTTCTTCTTTCAGTCCTAGTGTTTCGAATATTTTTGCCAGTTCGCTGGTTTTCATTACTTTTTCAATGTCTGTTGAGATGATGAAGGGGTAGTTTGCCGGTGTTTTGTGTCCTCTTAATGCAACTATTTCTTTGTCCATTGTTGCTGCCATTGCGCTTCTTGTTGCTTTTTTTCTTTCTTTGTGGTTGATTTTTTGTGCGATTATGTGTTCTGATGTCGGCGGGAATGCTCTTCTTCCTTTTACTGTTCCTGGCGCGAATGCTCCTACCCATATCATTTGCTCTCCTCTTCGTGTCAGTGTTTTTCTGGGCATTCTGCCGAGTCCTTTGCCGTATGCTCCTTTGTAGTCTCTTCTTCTTCTGCTTAGTTTTGCCGCTTGTTTTTTTCCTGCTCTTGGGTCTGAGCCGTATGCTTGTTTTTGGTGGCTTTGTATTGCTTCCACTGCACGTTTTATCAGGTCCGGTCTTATTTCTTCTTCGAACTGTACTGGAAGTTTTTGTTTTCCGGTTTCCTTGTTTTCCGTGTTGAGTATTTTTAGTTCCATTTTAGTTTTTTGAGCTCGTGCTTGTGTATACTATTTGTGGTGGTTCTTTTGGCAGTTTTGTTATGATTAGTCTTGGCAGTGTCAGTGTGATTAGTCTTTTGTGTGCTCCGTTTATGCTGCCTTTGATTAGGATGTATTGGTTTTTGATGAATCCGTATCGTATGAATCCGCCTTTTACGTTGATTTTTGTTGTGTCGTCGCTGATTTTTATGATTTGTTTGTTTCTGTCTACTCTTTGCTGGAAGCCCATTTGTCCTTGGTGCGCTACTCTGTATAATCTTGGTCCGTGCCATGGTCCGAGGCTTCCTGGTCCTCTTTTTCCTTTCTGGCTTTTGTGTGATCTTTTGCTTAGTCCGAATCTTTTCATTGGTCCTTGGAGTCCTTTTCCTTTTGTTATTGATGTTGTGTCTATGAGTTGTCCTTCTGTGAACACATCTGTTATCTTGATTTCTTTTCCGAGGATTCCTTGTGCGAATGCTAGTTTTTCTTCTGGTTTTGTTCCGCCTATGCCGAGTTCGAAGAATTCTGGTTTTTTCTTGCCTATCGAGGTTAGTTTTGGCTGGGTGTACGCTAGCACTCTTACTTCTGCCATGTTTTTCGTGTCTGGCTGTTTTATTGGTTTTTTTTGCGCTATTATTTTTCGTGTTGTTTCTTTTTCGAGTTTTTCTGCGTTGATTTGTCCTGTGCTGTGCAGGCCGTAAGCGTCTTTTCTGTATATGATGATTGAAGCGATTTTGAGTGGCGGGCATTCGAGGATTGTGACTGGCATTTGTATGTCTTCGCCTTTTGTTAGCGAGGTCATTCTGTTGTCGTTGACGATTAGGTGTGTCATTCCGACTTTGTATGCTGCAAAGCCGATGAGTTTTGTTTCCTTGCTTGGCGTCCAGGTTCTTATTCTTGCAACTATGTCTAGCGCGCGCTTTCGCGGCCAGTATTCCATGCTTCCTTTTCTTGGCTGTCTTATTCTTGGCATAGACTCTTCTCTGTGAGCTTTTCTTTGCAAAACACGATGCCCTTTACCGTGTCATTTCCGACTTAGCCTTTTGCGGACCCGGTGAGAAGTAGTGCACTTTGCACCGACTGTACTGGGATTTCCTTCTCAGGCTCGTCAGTATTCTTGCCTCAATAGTGGTTATTTATAAAGCTATCTGTTGTTTGGTTGGCTTGTTTCTCGCACTCATTCTTT
>CAYUHB010000067.1:0-5293 GCA_964444355.1 uncultured Methanosarcinales archaeon | reverse complement strand
TCCGATATCGAGCATCGTTCGTATCTCTTCAAGGTCAGGCGCGCTTTGGTCTTTGTAAAAGCCATCATTCTCACAAGACCCAAACACTTCTTTGCTGGTTTTATACTGCGGCATTTTCGCTCACCTGAACCAAGTCATCAATTCTTCCCTTGATGCGATATCCATTAATAATGTTTTGGAGAAGCCCTGAGCTGAATTTTCTCAACTCTTCTTCATTTTTTACAGTGAATACCTGAATTTCCCTTTTTAATGCCGTTTCGTAAGTTGCTATGTCTAATTTATCATCATTTCCGTAAATGAACAAGTCAATATCGCTTTCTGAGTACCAGTCCCATCGTGAAAAGCTGCCGAACAGAATGATTACTTTTGCGCCAGGCAAGGTTGTCAAATGGTCCAGAAATCCTGTGCGGCAGAGCTGGGTGAGCGCGTATATTTTTTTGCGGTTCTGGTATGCAGGACTCTCGAAATTTCCACGATAGTACGGCATTTTGTTTTCGGGCTTGACATGGAGAATTATGCCTTCCCTGATGAGTTTGGCAAGCCATTTGACAGCATTGCTTCTGCTTATTTTGGCTGTTTTCAAAACCTGCTCGAAATGCCAGTGCTTTGAGGACTCATTAAAGAATAACCCAAGAACAGTTTCTTCCTTACTCACCACAATAGTTCTGTTAAACAGAACTATTATTTAAAGCTTTACTTTTACGCATAAAAGAGTTCGCAAGAGAAATCTTCTCAAAATATATCGGCACATAGCAGAACTGTTGGATGACTGTAAAAGGGGGCTGGTAAATTACCAAGATATTTACGAGGCTCTGCAGGGCTGGAACGCGTACGCAATGCACGGAAACACTTACAAACTTAGGCAGCGTATTACTGCGATGGTTGAGGAAGTGCAAATCCTCTGATTTCTAAGAAAGCTTAATAAACCACATATTGAAAATCATCTTTATGGACGAGCAAAAACCTGATGAGGAATTGCAGGAAGATATTGAGGAGATAGAGGAGGCTGCTGAACAGCCTGCTGAAGCTCCGGAACAGCCGGCAGAAACGCCTGAAGAAGTTGAGGTTAAGTCTCCTGCTGAACAGCCTTGGGTTCCTCCTGAAAAAGTTAAAGTAGAGCCTGTTGAGGAACTGCCTCCTAAGCTTGTCGAGCAGCCCAGGCATATTGGTACTCCTGTGCCTGGCAAGATTGAGCGTTTGAAAGCGTTTATTATGGAGTGCAAAAGAGTTTTGCGTGTTACCAAGAAGCCTGACAAGCAGGAGTTTGTCACTATTGTCAAGATTTCTTCTGTTGGAATCGCGATTATCGGCTTTATCGGTTTCCTTGTGCATTTTGCGAAAGAGCTTCTTTTCTAGACCTGAGTTTGCGACATTGTGAGTGCGAGAGAAGAGTCTTACACCTGTTTGCGATAGCAAACAGCGAATGGAATGCTTCTCGAGTCACGAACAAGAAGCAATTTTGATCAAACTTTTTTGAAAAGTTTGTTGGCTTCCTGGTGCATTTTGCTAAAGAGCTTCTTTTCTAGACGCGAGTTGCGCGACATAGTTGAGGTGAGAGAAGAGTCTTACACCTGTTTGCGATAGCAAACAGCGAATGGAATGCTTCTCGAATCGAGACTAGGAGCGCTTTGATCAAACTTTGTTTTTCAAAGTTTGTTGGATTTCTGGTGCATTTTTTGAAAGAGATTCTTTTCTAATAAACATCTGACAGAATGCTGAAATAAACAGTCTGAAAAGGTGACGGTTTTGCATAAACATTGTCCACATACTTAATAGTAATATACTAATAGGTGTTTAAATCTTTCGATTAGTATAATGGCAAAACTCATATACTGAAGTGAATATAACTAGTCAATATGGGGAAAATTAAATTAGAAGGCTATATTTGTGAACGATGCGGGCATAAATGGATTCCTCGAGAAACAACTACTGATGAACCAAAAGTATGTCCTAAGTGCAAATCACCTTACTGGAATGTTCCAAGAAGAAGTGAGAAAAAATGAGCGACGAGATGGATATTAAAGTATCAAAAGAAATTATCGCCCTGGCTGAAAAAATCAAGAAATACACTACTAATGTAAAATTAATAGAAGAGCTTAAAATAAAAAATGAGACATTGGAAAAACAAACAAAAACGCTAGAAAAAGACATTAAGATATTAAAATTGAACACACTAGAACAAAATAAACTTCTCAAACAGATCAAAGAACTTGAGGAAGAGAAGAGAGGATTAAAATTAAATCTGGAAAACTCAAAAAAATCATACAATTTTATTATAACAAAACCAAATGAAGCTTCAGAAACGGTTTATGGTGAAATTAGTCGAGAATTATCCAAAGCACAAAAAGAAGTGCTAATTTGTTCTCCTTGGATAACCCATATTGTAGACGAACTCTCAACTCTTGGGAAAAAAGAGGGAAAGAAAAAGGTTAATATCAAAATTATTACTCGTCTTATAAAAGAAGATATAGATAAAGGGGTAACAGACTTAGATAAACTTAGAGTCTTAAAAGATGATTTAGGCGCTGAGATAAGATACAATAACAATTTACACGCAAAAATGGTTATTATAGATAATTCTGTTGCTATAATTTCTTCTGCAAATTTAACGAAAAAAGGTTTAGCTATTAATTATGAAGCGGGTATTTGTTTAAAAGATAAAGATATGGTAAATAAAGTTGCTCAGTTCTTTAATGATGTGTGGAATGAAAGTGAACCTTTAACACAACAGGCTATAAAAAATGTTTTATCAGAATGAGGATATGGGGGAAGTTTCCATTGATGTTAGTAAATATTCTAGTATTGTTTCAGAAATAAATAGGTTCATCGAAGCAAAAAAGAAAAAACCGACAACGGTTAAGGGTATCGTTGATAAGATAGATATAAGCAATAACATACTTACAGTTAAATTAAATCCATCTGAACAACCAGACCTATCCAGAGGTTCTTTAATCCTAATCAGGGAGGATAACCCCTTGGATGTTGGCATAAGAGCTACTATAAATGATGTTTATAATTCTACTCTCAAGATTGAGATTAAACGCGACCCTTTACAATTCGAAAATAAGAAGGTTATCATAGATAAAAGCAAAACCAATGTAATTTTAGACCGATTAAAAAACATTGTTGAGAATATAAGGAAAGGAAAAATCGGTTTAGATAATCAAAGGATTCTTGGTTTTTTAATTGGAGAAAATAAATCACCGAAATATTCCCCAGAAAGGATTACTTTTACTTCTAAAAAGCTTAATGAAAACCAGAAAGAAGCAATAACTAAATCTATGAAGGCTAATGATTTTCATTTAATCATAGGTCCCCCAGGAACAGGAAAAACCTATGTGATTGAGGAATTAATCAGACAATTCTCAAAAAGGAATCAAAAACTATTGATAACGGCTTGGACAAATTTAGCTGTAGATAACATAATAAAGAAGTTGATAAAAAGTGAATCAAAAAATATTGTAAGAATCGGTCCGCTTAACGAAATAGATCCTGAAGTAAGAAAATATTCTATATTTGAAAAAATGAAAGAACATAAAGACTGGAAAGAGGTTGAAAGACAAAATGAGATTATTGACAAGTTGTTTAAAATTATTCCAGAAGTAAAAGATGAGACGGAAAAAGTACAAAAAATCATCGATAAAACTATGGAAGAAGTAACAATTTTGAATGAAGAGTCGGATAATCTTAATAACGAGAAACAAAATTATCAAGAAAAAGTATCAAGATCTCTGAAACAAGAACAGATACCTGATGTTTCCTCTATAAATAACGAGATAGGCGTTCTTAGTCAAAAATCAGACTCTTGTTTGGTATTAAGTAAAAACATTCTGCAAATGAACAGAATTGAATCTAAAATACCAGATTCTGAACATATTCAACAACTTAAAAAGAATATAAGAAACATGAAATTGTCCATTTTAGGCAAAAAACTTTTTTCTATCTTTTCGAATCAAAACGATAAAGAAATCAAAAAACTGAAACAAGATTATGAGAAAAATCAAAAATATCTAGAAGAAATTGCAGAACTTCAGAGAAATTGCAATCTTTTAAGGAAACAGTGCGAGAGAGATTTTACATTAATTTATTCTGATCCTGATCAGAAAGGCTATCCTGATAGAGATGCTTTAAATTTTGAATTTAAGATTTACACGATGTTAGAAGATAAGTATCTGCCTGCTTTTAAAGAAAAAGAAATAGCCGACACGAATAGGAGTACACATAGAATAGATCAAGAAGTCTATATGCTTTATTTGGAATCGTTACAAATGAAAATTGATTTCCTCAATATCAAAATAAAAAGCTTGAAAACAGAACTTTATATCGAAATAAATGAGAAAGATCGTTTATCTGGACGATATCTCAATTTGCTCTCTTCTTTAGATTATCATAAAAAAAGTGTTGATAAATTAAAAATGGCAATTATATCTGAAATAATTAACGATGCAGACTTGATAGCGGCTACAGCAATTTCATCATGTCATTATTTTTTAGATGATGTGATTTTTGATGTGATGATAATGGATGAGGCAAGCCAAGTAGCTAGCTTTATGTCATTATTGCCTCTTTCAAAATGTAAAAAATTTATTTTAGTGGGGGATGATAAGCAGTTACAACCAATAGAAGAAGAGAACATATCCGAAGAGATGAATTTATCCATATTTAATAGACTCTTTAAGATGTATCCGACAGCGTCAAGTATGCTCACGCTCCAATATAGGATGCATAAAACTATCGCTAAAATTGCAAATGAAATATTTTATGAAGGAAAATTAAGAACATCAGAAGAAGTTGCAGAAAAAATACTTAGTCTGAAGTCAGGAACACATCAATTCCTAAGCCCAAAAATACCTGCCATATTTATTGATACCTCTAAAATTGGATATTATGAAGAGGAAGTTGGTTCTGGTTGTTCAAATTCAGAAGAAGCCAAGTATGTAACTGATCTTGTATCTTTATTTATCAAGAGTGGTGTGAAAGTAACAGACATTGGAGTTATTACACCTTATGTTAAACAAAAACTGTTGATAAAGGAATTTCTTAAGGATATTAAAATAGATGATGTAGAAGTTGATACTGTTCATAAATTCCAAGGCAGAGAGAAAGATGTAATAATAATAAGTTTTGCAAGAAGTAAAAAATATTCCTTCCCGAATTATAAACTGAGGTTCATCGAGAATGAAACCTTAGTTAATGTTGCTATTACGAGGGCAAAAAAGAAACTGGTCCTAATCGGAAATTCCAATACATTATCTCAAAGCAAATTACTGGACAAAGTGATAAACAAAATTGG
>CAYUHB010000066.1:0-5306 GCA_964444355.1 uncultured Methanosarcinales archaeon | reverse complement strand
AGAGATACAGCTGTGGCGGCTTTAGAACGCGTGAGGGATGCTGTTGTTGCGAGTTATCGGCCTTCATTTGGTGATGAGATAGCAGTAAGACAAGGGCGCGAGTATGACAATTTAATTAACGAATGTGCGACTTGTGATCATAAAGAGCCGCATATAGCAAATGCGATGTTGAAGTTAATTGAAGATGCCCATAAAGAAGAACAGAAATGTGCTAAAGAAACTGATGCGACCAAGTCAGCGTCCGCGCGTCATGGAAATTAGATAACACGTAATCTCAGAAGCCAGCATCTGAATATTTTTTTTACTTTCTACTTTTTTCCAAAACTTTCAAAGCTGCAAATGATGCGATGAACAAGAAGACGAAATTTTCAGCAAGAACTATTATGTGAAAATATAAAGGATAACCATAAAGCGCATACCTAATCTGCAAAAGAACAACAGTGAAAATGGTAATTAACGCGGCCTGCTTTGGAATCGCGGTCTTCCTGAAAAACAAGGAAACAACAAATGCAATAATCGTGCCATAAATGATTTTGTTCCTAAAATACCATGAAGGCACAGCCAGCGCTTCAAAACTTGAGTGAACAATCCAGTCAAAAAAAGTGAAAACAAGAACTGCAGCAAAGATAAGAAGGAAACGAAGGATAAACGGCTTGAGTTTCATCTTAACAGGTCCCAGTCCATCTTAAGCGTATCTCTCGTGCAGGGACTTATTGATTTTTCGGCCAAGCTCCAAAGCATCCGCCTCGGTAAGCCTTGACTTTGCTGAAATGCTCTTCAAAATCCTCAACTGCGCAAGCTTCATTTTTATCGCCTCACGGGCGACAGCGGACCAGTTAATATCGCCTGATTCATCCATTTCACGCTTCAAATCATCCGGAACAGACAATGTTATAGTAGACATTCTAACCTCCAATACTTAACATATTTAATACTGTGTAAACACTTAATATATATAAATCTTTTGCATTTATGACTGAAAGCTTGGAAATCCCGGCGCCGGCGCACATTTATAACGTCAAGAAAACCAAAAAGTAGCAGACAACTTCAGAAAGCTATTCAATGACCTATGGGAGCAGGCGGTGAAGTGATTAGGCAGCGTCGGCTCTTTTTATCGCCATTTCTGCGAGATAGGCCTTGGCATTTGTCAGATCTTTTCTAAATTGAGTCGCTTCATTAGGCAAAGATGCATTGAAACCAGCTGTTCTTGCCAAGACGAGACGGCTATCCTCAAATGAAAGATCTAATTTAAGGTGTCGTCTACAATATTCCACTATCGCATCTTGAGCGCACCTCAAATGGTAGTTATCAATTGGCTTTCCATCCGGATTGAGCAGGCTTTGCGGTGTATATTCCGTAGGTTCATAAGTATGTTCCAGCCTAACGTCATATTTTGCGTGTCCATTGACGCCAGTCGCGATAAGCCTGGCACTAATATCATCTTCTGATACCAATCTTCCAAAAATATTGAGCGGGCTCTCTCTGGCAAAAAAGTAACCTTGGGCTTCCACAGATTTAATTGCTTTTCTGCTTTCTTTTTTATCGCCTCTTTGCAAGGTTCTGCTGAGCGCATCAGCTATATCTTTTAGACCAGGCAGTTCAGCATTCAGCTTTTCATAGAGTGTTGATGACATTTTTCTATCCATTATAATGGCGTTTTGAGTATATAAACATTTTGACATTTAATCACCTGTTTTTGAATAAATCCGATGGCATCCTGGAGCTTCCTTAAATTCGGGTTTTTTGAAATATGCTGTAAAAAGCCTTCCGTCTTTCAAGACAACAAAACAAATAAATTTCTCCTCTGGCTGAGCTTTCTTTGTTTTATCCAAAACCGGGGCTATATATGCATGCACGTCTCCTTCTCGCCATATCTCAGTCGGATCATGCACAGCGTAATTAAGCAAATCGTAAATAGTACAATCGATTGTATCCAAGTCATCCGTACTTAGCATCATTCTCGCATTTTTCAATTTTCGCATATTTTGCGTCACTTGATCTTCAAAATTCTTTCTTGCACTTGCATCGCCTTCTTTGCAAAATCTTAGAGCATGTTCCAAATCTTCAAGATAGAACGTTTTTCGGAAGCGGTGTTGAATTTTTTCATCAACTTTTCCCTCTAATTGTGCAATGTCTCCCTTAATTTCTCTTAAGGCTTGGTGGTATTGTCTGAACATTTCGGGCAGATTCAGATCGAGCCTGTAAGCTTCCAAAGGATTAGGAGATTTCCAATCTGGTATTCTCAGGCTCGCAAAAAATGCCGCAATCCGATCGATATGTCGCTCTCGAATATGCGGAATCCCTTCTGCTAGCTTTGTCTTCGAGACGCGAATCTTCCCGTATTCTATTTCGTCTTCCTCTTTAAGTATTTGATCGTTTAGTTTCTTTCGATCAAACCCTGCAAGCACTTCGTATTCGTCCATAATTGTCTCCAATCATTTTTGATATTTAAAACTATTGTTTTGTTGTTACTGTTTGGTGATAATATACTATATATTTTCCATATGGCAGATAATACAAAAACGCAAACCTTATATACAACAAGCCCAATCCAACACTAGCACAGATAGAAAGGTAGGGCAGGCAAGCGTCGAACTGCGGTTCGCCGGGTCTGCCTCTGCTAGTTCGCTTCGCTTACTATGCAGAGGGCAGGCAAAGACCTGCCATGGTAGAAACTCGTTCTTAACTGAACCGGTTTCGCTGGTACTATCTTTCATCTGCGGAACCATAGGTTCGGAGAAATAAAATGAAATTCAGTGAATTGAAATTAAAGCCAGAGCTATTAACAGCCCTGCAAAAGCTAAAGCTAGACACACCAACAGAAGTGCAGGAAAAAGCAATACCAATACTTCTATCAGGAAAAGACCTAGCAGTAAGAAGCAAAACAGGAAGCGGAAAAACATTCGCATTCCTATTACCTATACTGCAGAATTTAGAGCCTGAACGCAAGCTGCAGGCAGTCATACTCGCGCCAACAAGAGAACTGGCACAGCAAACAGACAAAGAAGCAAGAAAACTTGCTCCAAACGTCAAAACAGTACTGCTCTATGGAGGAGTAAGCATAACCCCCCAAATAGACGAGCTCGACAGAGGAGCACAAATAGCAGTAGCAACACCAGGAAGAATACTCGACCACATCGCACGAAGAACAATAGACCTCTCAAACGTCAGATTTGTAGTCCTAGACGAAGCAGACAGAATGCTTGACATGGGATTCATAGACGATGTAGAAAAAATACTTCGCGGAACACCAAAAAACAGGCAGACAATGCTGTTCTCAGCAACAATGCCGGACCAAATCATACGCATACTGGACCGCTACATGAAAGATCCAGAGACGCTGATGCTCCAACAGGATGAAATATGTGTCAAAAAAATCAGGCAAAGAGTCTACGGAGTAGACAGAAAACTAAAACTGGACCTGCTCACAAAAATATTGCGCGATAAAGAAGTCAAAAAAGCAATGATATTCTGCAACACAAAAGACTGGGCAGAAAGGCTTGGAGACATCCTATGGAAAAAACGCTTCAATGCAACAAGCATCCACTCAGGACTGAGCCAGAACAAAAGAAACAGAGTAATACAGGACTTCAACGCAGGCAAGTACAACATTCTAGTAGCAACAGACGTAGCATCGAGAGGACTGCACATTGAGGGAGTCACGCACATTATCAACTACGACATTCCACGCAATCCAAAAGACTACATCCACAGAATTGGAAGAACAGGAAGAGCGGGAAAAGAAGGAGACGCAATCACGCTATTAACACAACTCGACGAACACCTTCTAAGAGCAGTCGAAGCAGAAATCAAGATGTTCCTTGAAGTGCAATACATAACTCCAGAAGGCAAAATAATGACTCCAAAACGAGACAGAAGCCACCTGGAAACACCAGTACACGAACCGCATCCTGGAGAAGAAATCAGAATACACGCACACCCTGACCAGGCGCGCACAGAAGCAACAGGAGACGACTGGGGACTAGATTAAACTTTCACTTCTCCAGAATCAGCTTCATATTCCTGATAAACGTCAAAGCATGCTGAATTGATTGCTCGGCCGGCTCCTTATTTGCCTGCGGAATAGTCTGATAAGTAAAATGCCCCCGCTTCCACTTCTCATCCTTGAATATTTCCAAGAGTTCATCTGCCCTGACAACCATCTTCTGATAGATTTCCAGAAGGTTAACATCAAGGATGCCCGTATCAACAAATTGTTTCTTGAATTCTTCATAAGTTTTCTTATGAATGTCTGGCATCTCCGTTTTTATTCCCTTAGTGAGCAAGATTGCTTTTGCAGCATAAAAAATAGCATAATAAGAATGAGAAATCACAGAACTGTAAAACGTCATCTCTTCCTCAATCTGAAATTCCTGCTTCTTTGCAGAATCATTTGACACGGCAAACAACAATTTTGCAGCACTGACCTCATTAACACACCGCTGCAAATAGATTTTAACCGTTGAATCCACGTTCTATTGCCTCCATCAAAATTGAAAAGTATTCTTTCCCGCCAGTTATTATCAGGTTATTCCGGGCTGCCTCCTTTCCGTAATTCTCCTCTTTCGCAGTAAGCATTTGATACATCTGGTCCTGCGTAAAGACGTAAGGATGAACCTCTGGAACCATAAGCTCGGATTCCAGCCTGATTTGAGAAAGAATAGCATTCGGCTCCTGCTTATTATCGCAAACAACAACGACATCCAAATCAGAGCCTTCCTTCTGCATGTTTTTAGCATAACTGCCTGTGACTATAAAAACATAAAACGCTGTTTTAATCCTGCCAATCAGTTTTTGAAGATTTTTGTGCGGAAGTTTAGCCATGCCTGCCTTATATTCCGCGAGGAAACCAAAAGTGTTTAATGAAGATACAGTTTTATTGATGAAATATAGTATATTGTTTCCTATCTTCTGCTCTTGAAGGATTCCTGACTTCACAAATCCCTTAAGAACAGTATGAACATAGTTGTCAGATTTATTGCGGGAAAGCCTCTTTACTTCCTTAAAGGTGAACTTCTTCCAAGGTTCTTTTACGAACGGTTCCAAAATAGTATGTTCTTTTGTCAGCATTTTCCACTTTTTAGGAATAATCATTCCAAAATAGTGGAATTATATAAATGTTTCGGTTTAAGCAGGCAGGAGACGACTGGGGACTGGATTAAAGCAGATTAACAAATTCCTCAACAGTCAATCCAGCTTCACGAATTATTGCACGCAAAGTTCCGCTATCAAGCTCAGAATGATTCGGCACAACCAATTGAGTGAATGGAGTTTCCTTCCTCATGATAATGTGGCTTCCAGCCTGG
>CAYUHB010000065.1:0-5320 GCA_964444355.1 uncultured Methanosarcinales archaeon | reverse complement strand
ATTTATCCGATTGTTTCTCACGACTGAACGAGGAGCGATTTTGATCAAACTTTTTCGAAAAGTTTGAAGCTTATCCCCAGTAATATCCTGGTCTGTGTCCTTGCGGGAAGATGAATTCTTTTCCTTTTTGGCAGTTCAGGACTTCCTGGTTGTTGACTATCGAGATGTACCATCCTTTTTCAAGCAGTACTGGTTTTAGTTTTATCATCATTTGGTCTCTGTCTCTTGGTGTTCTTTCGTAGCAGAACACGTCTCCTCCTATTCTGCCTTCCATTCCTCCTGGTGCTTTTGGCAGTGCTGTGCTGCTTGGCGGGAAATTTCCTGTTACTTCTTCTGCCACTCCTGCTGTTGGCACCACGTAGCACGAGAACATGTCTTGTGGTGATGGGAGTATTGGGTATAAGTCTGCCCAGCACATGCTTGATTCGTATATTGTTGCGTATGTGCCTCTGAAGAATATCATTATTGGCGTTCGTGAGCCTATTGTTTCTTCTGGTCCTGCTGGGAACTGGTATGCTTTTCCTGGCTGGAATGGCGGGAGTTTGAATACTTCTGCTATTCCTTTGTCGTACCCTCCGCCTATTCCCATTTGTGTTATGTTTCCTTTAAGCATCAGCAGAAGTCCGATGACTGCAACTACTGAAATGATTCCAAGAAATATTATTGCGAGTTTTGTTTTTTCCATAATAAAAAAAATAAAAAATTATTGCCTGAATGGGAATGTTTCTTTTGATATCCAGCAGACTGGCACCAGTATGCCGTTTATTTGTACTGCGCCCCACTCGTGTCGTGCTACGCTGACATCTCCATAGACGAGCTTTGTCATGATTAAAGCCCTGTTCAAGTCTTCACTTGTTGCGCCTGGCATTGTTTGCTCTGCTCCGACGCTGTTCATGTAAACGTATACGTCTCCGCCTGTTTTTCCGATGTAGTCTCTTGTCGGTCTTGCTTCTGCTGAGCTGTCTGGCGGGTAGAATCCTGTTGCTATCGGGCTTGCTCCTTTGTTTGGTACCGTGTACGCTTGGTATATGTCTTTCGGTACTCGTATTCCTGCATTTGTGAGGTCGTTGGTGCACGCATAGAGGTTTTCAATGCTTGCAAATCCTCCTTCTGCTCCTGTGCCGGTTATTACAAATACGGGTATTCTTGAACCGCTTGTTGATTTTGTCGCGTATGCAGCTCCTACATATGCAGGGTATGCTATTGAAGGCTGCGCAGGGTATGCTCCTCCTTGTTCTCTTATGAATTTGGGTGATGGGTATGTTTCTCCGATTCCTATTCCTGGAACGTTTCCGCTTCCGTAAGCGTTGCCTATTGAAAGGTCTGTTAACAGTGCTCCTTGTGCTGTTTTGCTTGCTCGTGTGAATAATAGCACGAGTCCTATGACTGCGATGATTGCTATCACTCCTAGAATTACTAATCCTATGCCAACTTGTCCTCTACTCGAACGAACGAAGTTCTTCGAGTTCTCAAAATGTACATCATTTTGCGATTTCATGTGAATACCTCCTTTTTGATTATGATTTCTGTATTGTTAATAACTGAAGTGTATTTAAATGTTATCGTTTCTCAGCTATTTCTTTAAGTATGTCTTGTATGAATTGTTCTGTTTTTACTGGTCCTGACACTTTGTTGTCTCTTGTTCTTACCTGTAAGGCGTTGCTTTGCTGTTCTTTTTCTCCGTAGACTAATATATAGTTGACCTGGTCGACTTGCGCGTTTCTGACTTTTTTGTTTATTGTTTCTGCGGAATTATCAAGTGTTGCCCTGATGTGGTGTTTTCTCATTTCTTCGACTAATTTTTTTGCGTCTTTCTCAAATCTGTCTGCTACCGTCAGTACTCTTGCTTGTTCCGGAGACAGCCATAGCGGGAATTTTCCTGCATAGTGTTCTATCATTACTCCCATGAATCTTTCCAGTGTTCCCAATAATGCTCGGTGTATCATTACGCAGTTGTGTTTTTTGTTGTCTTCTCCTTCGTATTCTGCGTTCATGCGCAGCGGCATTTGGAAGTCGAGCTGGCAGGTTGCGCATTGCCATTCCCTGCCTAATACGTCTTTTACAAAGCAGTCTATTTTTGGTCCGTAGAATGCTCCTTCTCCTGGCGCGATTTCGTAGGGTATGTTGTATTCTTTTAGTGCGTCTTTGAGTGTTTGTTCTGCTTCGTCCCATAATTCAGGAGAGCCCATTGCTTTTTCTGGTTTTGTTGATAGTTTTGCTTTGTACGGCATTTTGAATGTGTCCGTGTAGATGAATTTGATGAAGTCTAATACTCCTTTGATCTCGTCTTTGATTTGTTCTGGCGTGCAGAATATGTGTGCGTCGTCTTGTGATAGTTTTCTTACTCTTGTCAGCCCTCCTAGTGTTCCTCTTACTTCGTTTCTGTACAGATAGCAGAAGTCCGCTATTCTTAGTGGGAGGTCTCTGTAGCTTCTTGTTTTTGATTTGAAGATTAGCACGTGTGATGGGCAGTTCATTGGTTTTAGCGAGAATTCTTCATCGTCTACTTCGAGGACGAACATGTTTTCTTTGAAGTGTGCCCAGTGTCCTGAGTATTCCCATAGTGCTTTGTTGAACATTTGGGGCGTGATGACTTCCTGGTAGCCTCTTTTCCAGTATTCTTCTCTGATGTATTTCAGCAGTTCATTGTAAATTATTGTTCCTTTCGGGAGCATGAACGGGCTTCCGGGACTCCATTCGTGCACCATGAATAATTCGAGGTTTTGCCCGATTTTTCTGTGGTCTCTTTTTTCTATTTCTTCCTGTAATTTTTCAAATTCGTGCAGTTCTTTTGTGCTCGGGAATGAAATGCCATAAACTCTTGCCAGTTGCTTGTTTTTTGAGTCTCCTTTCCAGAATGCTGCTGCGACTTTTGTGAGCTTGAATGCTTTGATGTATCCTGTGCTTGGAACGTGAGGTCCTTCGCACAAGTCCACAAAATCGCCTGACTTGTATGCTGTTAGTTTGAGTCCTTTTTTCTTGTATTCTTCTGCCATTTCCATTTTGTATGGGTTGTCGCCTTCGAATTTTTTGATGTCTGCTATTGTGCATTCGATTCTTTCGAAGGGATAGTTTGCGTTTGCTATTTCCTGCATTTTCATTTCTATTTTTTCAAAGTCTTCTGGCGCTATTTTCAGGTCGTCAAAGTCGTAATAGAATCCTTCTTCTACTGCTGGTCCGATTGTTGGTTTTGCTGTCGGATAGATTTTTTTGACTGCCTGCGCGAAGATGTGTGCTGTGCTGTGCCTGAATGTTTCTTTTCCTTTTTCGTCTGAGAACGTGAGGATTTTGATTTTGCAGTCTTTTTCTATCACTCTGTTTAAGTCCCGTATTTCGCCATCTATTTGTATTGCCAGCGCGTCTTTCGCGAGTTTTTTTCCTATGGATTCTGCTGCCTGCATTCCTGTGCTTTTGTCCGGCAGCTGCAGTGTTTTTCCGTCTGGCAGTGTTAGTTTTAGCATGGAATTATTGTTATAGAAGTTTCTTTAAAAATGTTATCTGTGCTTTCTGATTGCGAATATCAGTCCGCCTGCAGTCAGCACTGCTATTAATAGCGTGCTGATGCTGAATTCTGGGACTTGTTGAGGTGGTCCTAAATATTTGAATACTGTGTCTGTGGTATCGCCTGACATCCACCAATAGTTTCCCTGCCATTTTATTGATTGCGGAGCAGGCTCCTGCGATGATAAATCATAACTCGTTCCTGTGTAAGTCCACGCGTTGGTGTATTTGTATACGCTTCCTGTTATGCCTGTCATCCACCAATTAGTTTCATCCCATTCAATTGAGAATGGGCTTCCATCTTCTGCTTGTACGCTATAACTTACTCCAGTGTAATTCCAGCTACTGTTGTACTGGTATACGTTTTTTGTTATGACTCCCACCATCCACCAATTTGTGCCGTCCCATCGTATGGATGTTGGTGCAGTGTCCTCTGCGCCTACGCTGTAATTTATTCCAAGGTAGTTCCAGCTGCTGTCGTAAACAAATACCTTGGCGTTATTTGAACCCAGTACAAACCAGTCTGTTCCGTTCCAAAATATGCTGTTCGGAGAACCGTCCTGCGCTGCCACGCTGATATTCACGCCGGTATATGCCCACGCGCTCGTGTATTTGAATACTTTTGCCGTGAAAAAATCAAGGAGCCACCAGTTACTTCCGTCCCAGTCTATCGATCTCGGACCGCTCATTTGACTGCTGACATTGTAGCTTATTCCAGTGTAATCCCATTCTGCAGCGTACGCTGTTGTCGAAAGCAACAATACTAGGAATAATATTCTTTTTATCATCATAGTCTCTTTTTTCATAAACATTATATATGCCTCCCTTTTTAATTTTTGCTATGGAATTCCTCGACGTTGTTGATGATGACAATCAGGTTACTGGTTTTGCTTCTGCTGAGGAGGTTTATGAGAGGCGTTTGAATCACAGGATCGTTCACGTCTTGATTTTTAATGATAAGGGTGACATTCTTTTGCAGTTGCGTTCTGCTAAGAAGAAGTTTTGTCCTGGTCACTGGGTTACTTCTGCTGGCGGTCACGTGCAGAAGGGCGAGAGTTATGAGCAGGCTGCGAAAAGAGAGTTGAAGGAAGAGCTTGGTGTTGATGTTCCGCTCGCTTTAATCGATGAATCTCCTTATGATCATTATAAGATGCGCAAGTTTTTGCAGGTTTTCCGTGCAGTTCATAATGGTCCTTTCAAGTTTAATCCTGAGGAGGTTTCTGGCTGCAGGTGGTTTTCTGTTGATGACGTAAGGGATATGGTGAGGAAGAACCAGCTGATTCATCCTGAGCTTGCTCACGTGATTGAAAGGCTATATCCGTAATTTTAGACCAGAGTTCGCGAGATCGTGAAGGAGTGAGAAAAGTATTAAACATGCTCATCGAAGGTGAGTATTTATCCGATTGTTTCTCACGACTGAACGAGGAGCGATTTTGATCAAACTTTTTTGAAAAGTTTGTGGTGAGGAAGAACCAGTTGATTCATCCTGAACTTGCTCACGTGATTGAGCGCCTGTATCCGTAATATTTATAAACCACCCCTCTTGCCCTCATTATATTCTGGACAATCGCAAGATGTCCAAACAAGACCGCGAGGTCAAACACAATGGGAATACACGATGTTGATGCGACATTGCTTATCAAGCGTGTTGCTGAGGAACTGAAAAAGGATGCGAGCATTAAGCCTCCAGCCTGGGCTCCGTTTGTTAAGACTGGCATGAACAGGGAGCGTCCTCCTGTTCAGGATGATTGGTGGTTTATCCGTACTGCTGCTGTTTTGAGAAAATTGTTTGTTCTTGGTCCTGTTGGCACTCAGAAGT
>CAYUHB010000064.1:0-5343 GCA_964444355.1 uncultured Methanosarcinales archaeon | reverse complement strand
TGTAGGACAAGACCGCCTACACTACCCTTTTCTCACAGAATTATGCAACACCCTACTTTCAAACTTTCAGGCCTTGCCCTTCTCAGCTTCCTTTTTAGAATTCTGGCTTGCACCAGCAATACGCTCAATATTCCTGCACTTAGGGAAACGATTGCAGGCAAGGAAACTGCCATAAATGCTCTTTCTCACAACCATCGTCCCCTCCTTGCACTTAGAACACGGCTTTTCAACAGAAGCAGGCACTGCCTTGCTCGGACAGTCAAGATTAATGCAGACCTCCTGAGGACGCTTAGCCTTTCGAATCATCTTAACCACAGGGAAATTGCAATGAGGACAGACGTTTTTGGTAACTTCAACCATGCCGGAAGAAGGCAATTTAAAAGTAGTCTTGCACTCAGGATACTTGTCGCAGGCAATAAACCTGCCAAACTTGCCAAAACGAACAATCAAAGAACCAGTCTTGCAGACAGAACACGGGCCGACAGTAGTCATAGTAGCTTTAGTCTCACCGAAAGTCTTCTTCAACTCCTCACCAATCAGCTTCTCCTTAGACTTAAACTCGGCAAGCAGTTTAGTAAGGAACTCCTTTGCCTCGCTCAAAATCTCATCACGATGCTTCTTATTCTCGCGAATAGCTTCCATATCCAACTCAAAATGCTTGGTAAGCTCTTCATCCAAAATACCAGGAGAATACTTCTCAAGAATAACTACAGTCTCCATACCAAGCTGGGTAACAGTCAAAGCCTCGCCAGTAACATAATTCCTCTTCTTCAAAGTCTCAATAATCTCAGCGCGAGTAGCCTTAGTGCCGAGATTCCTTTTTTCAAGCTCGCGAATCAAGCTGGCAGGAGTATACCTCTTCGGAGGCTGAGTCTGCTCGTCATGCAAAACAAATTTCTTGATTGTGATGATTTCGCCTTCTTTCATCTGAGGAAGCTCAACCTCTTCAAGCTTCACATAAGGAGCGTAGAAAATGTGCCAATTCTTCTCAACAGTGCGGGTGCCCTTAGCAATGAAAATCTCAGCCTTAACATCAATCCTTGCAATAACAGTCTCGCGAACAGCAGGCTCGCCAAACACTGCAAAGAAACGCTTAACAACAATATCGTACACTTTTGCCTGCCTAGCCTCAAGACTCTTTGGCAAAATTCCAGTAGGAAAAATAGCCGGGTGGGCAGGATCAGTCTTCTTGCCATTGTTAGGAACAAGCTTGGACTTCTTCAACAACATGTTTGCAAATTCAGCATACTCTGACAGCTTTGCCAAACTCTTGAGAATCTTCTGATAGCCAATACCAGGAGGCAACTGCTGAGAACTCGTACGCGGATAAGAAATCCAACCATTCGTATACAACTCTTGCGCGATAGAAAGAGTAACACTCGGATTAAGACCAAAACAACGATAAGCCTCTGTCTGCAAACTCGTAAGATCAAAAGGAACAGGAGGATTCTGGTTGAACCTGCCGCGCTTAACCTCTGCAACCCTGCCCTTCTTCTCATTCTGCACCTTATCCATCACTGCAACAGCCTTATCCTTCTCCCAGAACTTGTCAGCCTCGTGCCAGGCAACAAAAACAGGCGCTTTAGCCTGCAATTCAATCAGCCAGTAAGGCGTAGGCTTGAAAGCCTGAATCTCGCGCTCACGGTCAACAACAATCTTCAAAGCAGGACCCTGAACGCGACCAGTGCTCAAAATCTTGAACATCCCTGCATTCTTGATAGCGCTCGTCAACGCTCTCGACAAATTAATGCCGTAATAAAAATCGAGAAAATGCCTTGTCTCACCAGCCTCTGCCTGACCCCGATCAAGATGAGCAGAAGCCTTCTCGTAAGCCTCAACAAGATCCTCCTTAGTCAAAGTAGAAAACTTCAAACGATGAGCATCATTCCTGTTGCAAATAAAACGAATAACATTAAGACCAATAACCTCGCCCTCAACATCATAGTCAGTTGCGACAGAAACACTGGAAGCATCCTTAGCAAGCTTTTTCAAAGCATCCAAGTATTTCTTCGTAAAAGCAGCACCCTTGCTAATAGTGTAAGTAGGCACCCACTCAATATCAAAAACAGGATAAGCAAAACCCTTAGACTTATTCTTCTCAGCCAAGCCAAACAAGTGGCCAACAGCAGAGCCAACAACAACATCTTTCTTGCCGTGCTTTAACTCATAATAACGAATTCCCTTAACATCCTTCTTTACCGGAGTTCCATCAGCAAGAGCCTCTGCAATACGCTTAGCGGCATCAGGCTTCTCAGCAATAATTAATTCGTACATCTTAATAGGAAACTTAAGAAAGGGGTTTAAAAAGGCTTCTATTCAAAGAAATTAACCACAGGATTTAGATTGTTTCACAAGATTCCCATAATTGCGCATATCCTTCTCGATTTCGCTCTCAAGACCGGCGATATGCGCCTGAACCTTTTGATCAACTTCAGGAATGGCATAAGAAACATCGCGGACAAATGCCCGAACCGCAGAATGCATTCCCTCTTTTCCTTTAGGCGCAGCATCAAAATTACGGCTATAAACAAGGCAATGACCATCCCCAACAACAGAGAGCTGATGCCTCAACATCATATCTCGCTGAACTTCAAAACCGATTCTGGGAATCCCTTCCTCTTCATGGAAAGTTCCGATTACAGAATATCCCCTTGGTCTTACTCTTGTTGCAATACTAAAACCATCTTCATTACTAACTAAACTACAAACATACGTTCTACGCGTTCCATTTGTACCGTATGAAACTTTGACACTAGTTCCAGAACTAGCATAAGCAACTTCACCTATCCGCATCACGTTTTTACATCCCATCCCAGCTATATATTGATTTTTTGGTATATAAATATTGTGATGAATTTTTAGTGGTGACAAATGGGTTCTGGTCATACGACAATACAATTTAAATACATAAAGAAGCCAGATATTGCAAAAGAGGATGAACACAACCAACATAGAACGGATAACGCAAGTAATCAGAGTACTCAACAAACACGGACTAGGAGGAGTTCTAAGCAGATACGGATTTGCATGGTACCTGCCATTCTTCAGCAGAGGAAGCGCAGAACTACCGGCAGACCTGCCAAAAAAACTCAGACAGGCGATGGAAGAATTAGGCGGAGCGTACATCAAACTCGGACAACTCCTAAGCATCAGGCCAGACCTCATACCGCAGGAATACTGCGATGAATTCGCGAAACTGCTTGACGAAGTGCCACCAGAAAAATTAAGCACAGTAGAACAAGTAATATCACAAGAGTTCGGAAAAACACCATTCAGCCACATAGACGCAAAACCATTAGGAAGCGCAAGCGTAGCACAAGTACACAAAGCAAGACTAAAAACAGGAAAAGCGGCAGCAGTAAAAGTACAAAGACCAAACGTAGCCAAAACATTCGCAGCAGACATAGACATCATACGATACCTGGCACAAAAAGTGCAGAAACACCTGCACAACAACATCAACATACCGCTGATTATTGACGAGTTTGAAAATTACACAAAAAAAGAGCTAGACTTCACAATAGAAGCAAGCCACATAGACGAAATACAAAAAACACAATCGCGCTCAGTCGTCATACCAAAAGTATACTGGGCATACACAACAGAAAAAGTAATGACAATGGAATACCTTGACGGAACAAAACTCTCAGAGCTGAACAAAAAAGACAAACCGCACGTCGCAAAACTATTGATTGACGCATTCCTCGACCAAATATTCAAAAACGGGACATTCCACGCAGACCTCCACCCAGGAAACATACTATTAATGAAAAACGGAAAAATAGGACTCCTGGACTTCGGCATAGTAGGACACCTCGAGAAAAAAACACGCGAATTAGGACTAAAACTATACCTCGCAATAGTTGAAAGAGACTCACAAAAAATTTCAGAAGTCCTGCTATCATATGGAACACCATCAAGCAAAACAAACGTAAAAGAATTCGTAAACGCAGTCCAGGAATTAGTGACAAAATGGTGGGACAGCAGTCCAGAACAAAGAAAAGTCACACACCTGATGCACCAATTGTTCGTATTATGCTTCAATTACAACATACAAATGCCAAAAGACACCGTGCTATTAGGCAAAGGAATGATGACGGCAGAATCAACAGCAAAACAGCTAGATCCCAAGTTCAACTTTGTAGAGTACTCACAGCCGAAAATCGCGCAACTCCTGAAACCAGGAAAACTTTTTGAAAGATTCACAGAACGCTCAAAATTATTCGCAGAAGCAATAGCGGAAATACCAGGGAAAACAGTAGAAGCGCTTGATGCGATAAAACAAGGAAGAGTGGAATTCCACCTCGATGACACAAAATTCAGGCACTTAGGCAAAGACATCAACCTGTCAAGCAACAGGCTAAGCTATTCAATGATAGCAGCAGCGTTGATTATGGCAGGCGCATTAATGACAGGATTCGGACCAAAACTGGAAACATACAGCATAATCAGCCTATTATGCCTGGCAACAGCAAGCATATTCATACTGGCATTGTTCATATCAATCACAAGAGAAGGCAAACCAAAATACGACAATCATGAGAGGTGGTAACATGGCAAAAAGAATAAGAAAAATTGCGAGAATGGGACTAAACATCGCAGCAAAAACCAAGCAAAAAATCGAAAAAGAGCTAAAACTGCTGATAAAAGCAGGAGTGATGAACAAGCCAGAAGCAAAAAAACTGCTAAAAGCATTTGTGGCAGAAATAAAGATGGAGAAGGAAAGAATAAAGTCGTTTGCAAAAAAAGAAATCAAACGAGAATTCAAAAGAGTGCGCAAACACGCAAAACCCTTAATCAAAAAAGCAATAAAACAATACAAGCGGTAAAAAAGATACTATTTATGGCCTCCACGGTCTCACGCTATGAGACTCAATTATCTCTCCCCTTGCCTTGCGTGGGGAGAGATAATTGACCTTGGGCAATGCCCAAGGCGTGGCGGTCGAAAATTTTCCAATATCACAAAGCGGTAAGTATTTAAACCAACATTTCCTAAGAGCAAAGGCTATGAGCGAACATTTCCAAAAGGTATTCCTGCAAACAGACCCGTTTACAGACATTCTCGGACAGGAAAGAACAAAACAGCAGCTGAAAAGCGCGCTGTTAATGGACAGACACCTGATAATACTCGGACCGCCAGGCATAGGCAAGACAACACTGGCAAAGAATGTTGCAAGACTATTGCCAACACTAACACTGAACGAATGCCAATACCACTGCGACCCAAAACAACCACTCTGCCCAGAATGCCAGACAAAAAAGATTAAAACAAAAAAAGTAACAGGAGAAGAACGATTTGTAAGAGTACAAGGAAGCCCAGATTTGACTGTTGAAGACCTAATG
>CAYUHB010000063.1:0-5369 GCA_964444355.1 uncultured Methanosarcinales archaeon | reverse complement strand
AGGATATTGAGGTGTTCGGTCTTAATCCGAAGACTGCAAGGCCTGAATGGATGATTTTGACAGTGCTTCCGATTCCGCCTGTTACTGTTCGTCCTTCTATTACTTTAGAATCTGGTGAGCGTTCTGAGGATGACTTAACGCACAAGTTGGGTGACATTGTCAGGATTAATCAGCGTTTGTTCGAGAACATTAATGCCGGCGCTCCTGAGATTATTATTGAGGACTTGTGGGACTTGCTGCAGTATCACGTTACTACTTTCTTTGATAATGGGATTGCGCAATTGCCTCCTGCAAGGCACAGGTCTGGTCAGCCTTTGAAGACGATTACTGAGCGTATCAAGTCTAAGGAGGGCCGTATCCGTCATAACCTTGCCGGCAAGAGAACTAACTTCTGTGCAAGAACCGTTATTTCTCCTGACCCGATGCTTGGTATTGAGGAGGTTGGCGTTCCTAAGCTTATTGCTCTCAAGCTGACTGTTCCTGAGACTGTTAACGAATGGAATATGGCTTACTTGAAGAAGTTTGTTAGCAATGGTCCTGGAAAGTATCCTGGTGCTAATTATGTTGTCAGGCCTGACGGCAAGAAGAAAAAGATTACTGATGAGACAAAGGAAGCTTCTCTTGAGGAATTGCAGCCGGGCTATATTGTTGAGCGTCATTTGATGGACGGCGATGTCGCTATTTTCAACCGTCAGCCTTCATTGCACAGGATGTCGATGATGTGCCACCGTGTGAGGGTTTTGCCTGGCAGGACTTTGAGGTTGAACCCTGCTGTCTGCAACCCGTACAACGCTGACTTTGATGGTGACGAGATGAACCTGCATATTCCTCAGACTGAGGAAGCCCGCGCAGAGGCTGAGATTTTGATGCAGGTTCAGACCCAGTTGATTTCTCCGAGGTATGGTTTGTCTGTCATTGGCTGCATTCAGGATGCTATCAGCGGTAATTATTTGTTGACAAAGCTTGGCGAGATGCCTCGCGAGGATGCGGTTCAATTGCTTGCGTGTGTTAATGTGACTGATTTCAGCAGGTTGCCTTCAAAGAAGATGGTTAATGGTCGTGAAATCTTTAGTGTTTTGCTGCCTGATGATTTTGATTATGAGAGTGCTTCACGTTCTGGCGACAAGGTTGTTATCAGGAAAGGCACTTTGATGGAAGGTATTATTGATACCAAGTCGATTGGCGGTGA
The DNA here is from genome assembly GCA_964444355.1 of uncultured Methanosarcinales archaeon. GTDB lineage: Archaea > Nanobdellota > Nanobdellia > Woesearchaeales > ARS49 > CABMGU01. The sequence continues at coordinate 4,180 of CAYUHB010000063.1, read as the reverse complement.
GGGCGAGGGTCTTTTGTTGAGAAGTTTGCACAAGAAGTTCGGACCTGCCAAGACTATCGGCATTTTGCATCAGATTTTCCGTTTGGGCATTGAGTATCTTGGCCAGCATGGTTTCAGCACTGGCATTGCTGACGAGGACCTGCCTCAGGAAGCAAGGGAGCAGATTGACCAGTTGTTGCATCAGGCAGAAGAGGATGTTGCTCAGATGATTCAGAGTTTCAGGGATGGCAAGCTTGAGGTTTTCCCTGGCAGGACTATGCGCGAGACTCTTGAGTTGAAGATTTTGGAGCGTTTGAACAAGGCTCGTAATGCCTGCGGTCAGATTATCAAGGGCTTCGTGCAGGACAAGAATCACGCTGCTGTCATGATTATGTCTGGTGCCAAAGGCAGCACGACTTCTCTTATTCAGATGAGTGCTTGTGTCGGTCAGCAGGCTATGCGTGGCAAGCGTATTGAGAAGGGGTATCGCGAGAGGACTTTGAGTTGTTTCAAGAGGGGTGACTTGTCTCCTGAAGCTCACGGTTTTATTATTCATAGTTTCAAGCACGGTATTAATCCTAAGGAGTTTTTCTTCCACTCTATTACTGGAAGGGATGCTTTGATGGACACTGCTTTGCGTACTCCCAAGTCTGGTTATTTGTACAGGCGTCTTGCGAACGCTATGCAGGACTTGCGTGTTGAGTATGACGGCACTGTGCGTGATGCTAATGGCAGGATTATCCAGTTTGCTTATGGTGAAGATGGTATTGATGTTGCGCGTTCAGAAAGCGGAAAGATTGATGTTCAGCGCATCATAAATGAGAACTAGGTGAAATGATGGTACACTCAGAATTAAAGGAATATGAAGACAAATTGCCTCCTAAGATTTTGCAGGAGATAGAGGAGAAATGTCCTTCTTCTAAGATAAAGAAGGTTGCTCAGAAGGTTTACGAGGAGTTTTTGTCTGCCCAGATCGATGCTGGCGAGGCTGTTGGTCTTGTTGGTGCTGAGAGTATTGGTGAGCCGGGCACTCAGATGACTTTGAACACTTTCCACTACGCTGGTGTTGCTGAGATGAACGTGACTATGGGTTTGCCTCGTATTATTGAGATTCTTGATGGAAGGAAGAACATTACTACTCCTCAGATGGAGATTTTCTTGAAAGCTCCTTACAACAAGGGCAAGGACATCCGTGAGATTGCCTTGCAGGTTAAGGAGACCAAGCTTGGCGAACTGGTTGCTGAGTACGGTTTGAATATTGTTGATTTGAAGATTGAATTGAAGTTGAATATGGAGAAGTTGAAAGCGCTTGATGTTGCTCCTGCTTATCTTGTTAAGGCTGTTGAGAAGGGTCTTGCATCAGAGGCAAGCGTGAAGTTTGAGGATGGTGTTATTTCATTGAAGTTGAAGTGCAAGGATGATGAGCGCGGATTGAATGCCTTGTATCGTTTGAAGGAGAAGTCAAAGGAAGTTTATGTCAGGGGCGTCAAGGGTGTGACTCAGATATTGCCGGTTAAGCGAAAGGAGGAGTTCTTGATTATTACTGCCGGCAGTAACCTGAAAAAAGTTTTTGAGCTTGATTTTGTTGATACTGAGAGAACTACTACAAATGATATTTATGAGATTGCTGAGGCTTTGGGCATTGAGGCTGCAAGGCAGGCTATCATGGATGAAGTTTTCAAGGTTATTGAGACGCAGGGTTTGAACGTTGACATTCGTCACATAATGCTTGTTGCTGATACGATGACTGTCGGCGGTGAGATTAAGGGTATTACTCGTTATGGGGTTGTTTCAGAGAAAGCCTCTGTTCTTGCTCGTGCTTCTTTTGAAACGCCTATTAAGCATATTATTAATGCTGCTTTGAAGGGAGAGGTTGACCAGTTGAACAGTGTTGTTGAGAACGTCATGCTTAACCAGCCAGTTCCTGTTGGTACTGGCTTGCCTGGTCTTATTACAAAGATTGTGAGGAAGGAAAAATGAAAAAGGCTGGCAACGAGGCTGTTGAGGATTTGAGGAAACTGCTTGCAGCAGACAAATTAGTGCTTGGTACTGAAGATGCTCTTAAGTTGTTGCGCAAGGGAAAATTGCAGAAGGTTGTTGTTGCTTCTAATTGCAATGCGCGCATGAAGGATGATTTTTCCCGTTATTGTGAAATGGCGGGTGTTGAGTGTTTGGAGATTGCACAATCCAGCGAGGAGGTTGGTGTTTTGTGCAGGAAGCCTTTTGCCATATCTGTTATTGGCGTTCTCGCATGACGATTTTTCTTGATACCCAGACGATGCAGATGATTGCCATGTTTGAGCAGTCTACCGGCGCTCACGTGAAGGATTGTGTTTCTGGTGATGAGCAGGTGATTTTTATTGTTCATGAGGGCGAGGTTGGAAAGGCTGTTGGCAGGGGCGGACAGCACGTGCGTAATCTTGAGGGCAAGCTTAAGAAGCGTGTTAAGATTGTTGAATTTCACTCGGAGGTCTCGCAGTTTATCAGGAATTTGGTCGCTCCTCTTGAGCTTGAGAAGGCTGAATTTCAGGACACCACGATATTCCTGACTGCGAAAGATTTAAAAACCCGTGGTTTGCTGATAGGACGAGGGGCTTCAAATCTCAGGTTGTTTGAAGCTATTGTTAAGCGTTATTTCCCGATAAAGGAGATACGTGTAGTATAGTAGTATGATAGTGCGTCGCGCCAGATGATGGCGTCGTATAGCCGCTTGCCCCAAGCTGCGCTTGGGGTGATTTTTTGTCTCCCTGCGCAGGCAAGGGAGAGAAAAAATCAGCCAGAGGCCAAAGCGGCAGAGAGGAAGACAAGTCAAAATGGGTCATAAATCAAACGGTTTGAACACGGCAAAGGCGTTGAAAGAGAGACGCCACCACGGTAAGTGGTTGAACAGGAAGTTTGTGCGCAGGATTCTCCAGATGAAGAAGAAGGCAGACCCTCTTGAAGGTTCAGCTCAGGCTAAGGGTATTGTTGTTGAGAAGTTCCAGATCGAGGCAAAACAGCCTAACTCTGCTATGAGAAAGTGTTGCCGTGTCCAGCTTGTCAAGAATGGAAGGCAGGTTGGTGCTTTCATGCCGAAGGATGGCGCTCAGAAGATGATTGATGAGCACGATGAAGTCATTATTGAGTCTATCGGCGGCAGGAAGGGTCGTTCTCTTGGCGATTTGTCTGGTATTCGTTTTCAGGTTATCAAGGTTAATGATCAGTCTTTGGATGCCTTGTTGAAGGGAAAGATTGAGAAGGCGAGGAAGTGAGCGTTCTTGTTTTTAACAAGTGGAGTGTTGAGGGGATTACGGTTAATGATGTTGGCTTGCAGAGATATGTTAATCTTGAGCCTCGTTTTGTTCCTAAGACCGGCGCTCGTTATGCTGGCAAGAAGTTCCACAAGTCCAAGGTGTTTATTATTGAGCGCTTGATTAACAAAGTTATGATTCCTGGCCACAAGGCTAAGAAGCATTTCAGGAGTTCAGGTCATAATACTGGCAAGGGAGCTCTTGCTTATCGTATTGTCATAGACACTTTCAAGCTTATCGAGCAGAAGACCAAGCAGAATCCTCTGGCTGTTTTTGTGAAGGCTCTTGAGAATTCTGCTCCTCGCGAGGAGATTGTCACGATTGAGTATGGTGGCGCCCGTTATCCTAAGGCTGTTGATTGCGCTCCTCAGAGAAGGGTTGATGTTGCTTTGCGTTATTTCGTCCAGGGCGCTTATGACAAGTGCTTTAACAAGAAGACTCCTGTTGCTGATGCTCTTGCTGACGAGATTTTGAATGCTTTCAAGCTTGATGCGAAATCACTTGCTATTTCCAAGAAAGGCGAGATTGAACGACAGGCTGACGCTTCTAGATAAATATGTATTCTTTCCGTAAAGCTTCGGATTCTGATAAAGAAGTCATTTATTCTATTATGAAACGAAACATGTCTGATTATTTTAACCGTTTTACTATGGATGGTTGGTCGCGTGATAAGTTTGATGCTGGTTTTAGGCCTGAGAGGATTACTGTTTGTGAAATGGGTGGCCGAGTTATCGGTTTTTATGATGTGGAAGCCAAAAAGGATTTTTTGTACTTGCGTAATTTGCAGTTAACTCGCGGTTCGCCTCATTTGGGTTATGTGTTTCTCGAGCGCATTGAGGCTGAAGCTCGCGAGAAAGGTTTAAGTGATATTCGCGCCAAGATGTTTGTGAAAAATCCTGCAATTCGCTTGG
>CAYUHB010000062.1:0-5429 GCA_964444355.1 uncultured Methanosarcinales archaeon | reverse complement strand
CACCAGTTGCACTCAAACTTCACCATAGCAAGATCCATTTTATGTTAATCCTGATTATAAAAATTGGGGTATAAGAATAGAAAATTTCCATCGGTTTTTTAACAAATCTCTTTTTTATTACGCGTTTTCAAACTAAAACCCACAATCACAAAAGATTATGAAAGAATTCAGATTAACAGCAGGGAAAATGTTTTAGAATTCGCTAGAAAGATTGGATTTTCTAGCGAAAGGCATTTGTCTAAGATTAAAAAAATAAGCCCCTGGGGAGAGTTGCACTCCCGACCTGCGGTTTACGAAACCGCCGCTTTAGCCACCTCCCGGTGTTGACCGGAAGATTATGGCTACTAAGCTACAGGGGCATTAGATATTCTTCAGCATTTCTTCCTTGCTCTGCAATTTCTTCTGGCATTCCCTGCAAACAGGATGAAGCCCGCCTTTCTTGTCTTTCACATAGCTTCCAACTATTTTCTTAAGGAAAGTCTCAGCCAGCGTCTTCTTGCAAATATCACATTTCATAATCAGGCTCCCGATTTATGGTTATTTAAAGGTTTGTCCACAAATCTTTTAAATCCTTGCCTCCAGCTTCGTCGTATGGACAAGAAAGTATGGATAGGACTGTTTTTCGCATTCATCATGATATTCAGCGTATTCGGCATAGTAATGGACTCAATAAGGCCGGCAAGCAAAATAAAGTACAACGAGCACACGTTTGTCGCGAAAGAAAACCAGTTTTTCACCACAATAGACGGCGCTGAACACGGATTCCTGTTCTTCCCGGCAGACCTGGAATACATAACAATACCAGAAGAAGCCAAGCCAATACTCGAAATGCCGGTAATCACAGTCACATACGACCCGCAAAGCACAATCGCACAAAACCTCGCAGAAGCACAATACTATTTCGAAGCCCAACTTCAAAACAAGAAAGTAGTTGAGCGCGCATTAACAAACAGCACGGACACAACCCTTCCACAAAAAACCTGCGCAGACGCAACACCAGCACAACCAATAATCGAATTGCAGCTGGCAAACGAGTCAAGCATCACCATCAGCAACAACTGCATCGTTCTCGGAGCGGTTGACGCCCCTGACGTATACAAAGAAACCGAGAGGTTCATCTACTTCCTGCTCGGAGTCATGTCATGACTGAAGAAATAACGGAAGAACCAAAAGGACTAAACAAGCCGACATTATATTTTCTCATTATCGGCATCATCTTATTTGTGCTAATCCTGGTTTTTTCTCTCGGCCAATGGAAAAAAGAAACACCAAAAGCAAACATTGTGGAATATAATTATTACAAATTTGAAGAAGTAGGCGGACTATGGCAGACAAACATCCAGCTTGACGACCAACTATTTGAGGCAATATTCCGCTTCAATCCAAAGCAAGCGGAAAATGTAACCATAAAAGGCAATTTCACAGGCTTCAAAAAAACACCAATATACATAACATTCGACCCAGAAGTAGGCAAAAAAGAGTTCACATACCTTGCACTCGCAGCATCAGAGCTGACACTAAACGTTGTCAGAGCATTAAACTTCACTGTAGAAGCAGCCTGCACGAAAAACGAAACAGAAACCTGCACAAACAGGCCGATAATAACCTGCGCGGACAATGAATCAGTCATCTATCTTGTCTCAGGCACTCCAACACAGATAACATTAGAAGAAGACTGCATAACATTAAGCGGAGAAGGCATGGAACTCCTGAAAAGCGTTGACAGACTGCTGTTCCAGTGGTACAAAATAATAAGATAAGTTCTAGAAAAACGTCTGATACAAGCCCTGATAAACCTTCAACCCATCAAATCCGGGAATAGGAAGCATGTTGAACACAAACAAGAACAGATTAATCTGCTTTGTAATGAACAAAAACGCAAAAGTGCTCTTCTTCATCTTTTTTTGATGCAAAAGAAGCCAGGAAACCCCAAACAATACAAAATTCATCAAAGGACCGCCAAATGCTATAACTGCGCTGGTTAAAGGCGTAGCCTGGGCAAGACCAGGCGCGATGCTGACATAAGCAGGAATAAAGAAAATAAAATTCGAGTGAAGCAGCCGCAAAACAATACCCAGAATAAGCCAGAAATAAGCAGCATGAAAGTCCGCCTGAAGCCCAAAACCAATAGCAAGAAACTTGTGCGCAAGCTCGTGAAGAATCAAAGCAGGTGCTGTAACAAGACAGGCAAGCAGGAAAGTGTGCCTGTCAAAACCAATCGCATGAGTCTTGAACACGTCCATAAAGATATAGCCGACTGCCAAAGTCATGATTACAACGTCGAACAATTCCCGCAAAGTAAATATCATAAGAAAGAAAACTGCTGTTCGCTATTTAAACATTATCTACTCTTCCAACAAAGAAATTCTTAAAAGTCTCATCAATATGGAAAAGAACATCAGGAAAAGACTCCTTTGTAACCTGCATGGTCAACTTGGCGCCTGCAGCAAAAGGACGACCACCGCCATTAAACAATTCAGCAAGCTTCTTCACGTCAACGTCACAAACATCACGGCGACGGAAACCAATCCTGCCATCCCGATAGAGAACAACAGCAACATCAACACCAGCGTGTCCGTCAAGAATTTTCTGGCAGGCATCCGCAGTAGTCAAAATAGAAGATGCAACAGCAAAACCAAAACGATAATTCACATAAGACTTGACAACCAACGAGCCCAGCAATTCATCAAAAGCAACAAGCTTCCTTTTCATATGCTCCTTATGGAAAGCTTCAAACTGGTCATTCCAAACAATACCCCTGGCCAAACTATCAATCAGCTCTACCGGGCTGTACTGGGCAGAAATAAGATCAGACAGCTTTGAAGCACGCTCATCCTTCAACTGCCAAAACTTCACCTCATGAGCCAATTCTGCAAGAGTCTTAGCTATCAAATCATTCGGCAAAAATCTCTGCTGGGCAAGCTCTGCAGAACACTGATTGCCCAACGCGCGGTCAAACATCCTGGCAGGAGGAACAACGCTCTCAGCAACATGAGTATTCCAATAAACAATCTTATTCTTCTCATTAATCTTATCAAGCAAAGGCAAATGATTAGGAGAAAGACTGACATCAAGAACGAAAACCAGCTTATGCTCATCACGCGCGATATCCTCCAATTCATCCTCCAAGGCATCAATATGCAGAAATCCGCCAAAGTGCACAGGAAGCTTGCTTAAAATGGCGTGACGCATCACAATAGCAGCAGCAGCCACCCCGTCAAGCTTCTCAGAACAGTAAATTGATATCACAACAACAAAAAAAGAAGCAAACGTATATAATTTTTGCGCAACCTCTGGCTCTGTCCTAAAATGCGCCGCTCTGGTCCAACAGACTGAATTATCTCTCCCCTCGACGATGCGTGGGGAGAGATAATTCACCTCAGCTTAAGCTGAGGCAGAGCGGCGGAATACAGACATTCAGGACATTACATCCATCTTTTAATTAACAACAATCTTTTTAAACCATTCAACACTTTCCAAAGTATGCCAACAAAATACATAATCGTGACGGGCGGAGTTCTTTCAGGATTAGGAAAAGGAATAGCGACAGCGTCCATCGCGCGGCTCCTAAAAAACAACAACAAGATTGTAACGCTAAAATGCGACGGCTACCTTAACGTAGATCCGGGCACAATGAACCCAATCGAACACGGCGAAGTGTTTGTCCTGGCAGACGGCGGAGAAGTCGACATGGACTTCGGGCATTACGAAAGATTTCTGGGAATCACCTGCAAATCAGACTGGAACCTTACATCAGGAAAAATATTCAGCAAAGTAATAGCAAAAGAACGCGAAGGCAAATACCTCGGCAAGACCATACAAATCTTCCCGCACATAACAGACGAGATAAAAACATGGTGGAAAGAAATCGCCCAGCAGGAAAAACCAGACATCATGACAATAGAGATAGGAGGAACAGTAGGCGACATAGAAAATTCATGGTTTGTAGAAGCAGCAAGGCAATTCAAAAAAGAAGTCGGACCAGAAAACATAGCATATGTACATCTCACTTACGTGCCGTTCCTTGACAGCGTAGGAGAGCCAAAAACAAAACCAGCACAAAGAGACATCGCTTTGCTCAGAGAAAAAGGAATCTATCCAGACATAATCATCTGCAGAAGCAAAAACATACTGCCGGAAAAAATAAGAGAAAAAATCGCGCTATTCTGCGACATAGACAAAAACAAAATCATCACGGGAAGAGATATCGAGTGCATTTACGAAGTGCCTTTGATGTTCAAAGAACAGGGATTGCTTGACGGACTGAAAGAAAAACTCAAACTCGAGCTCAAAGAAGATTTAACAGAATGGGAAAAACTGGTACAACAGATAAAAACACCAAAGCACGCCATAACGATAGCAGTCTGCGGAAAATACACAGAACTCAAGGACAGCTACGCAAGCATAATAGAAGCACTAACACACGCAGGCGCGCACTGCGACACAAAAGTCAATCTCAAATGGATTGAAACAACAGATATCGAAAATGGAAAAACAAGCGTTGCTGACTCGCTAAAAGGGGTTGACGGCGTCTTAATCCCAGGCGGATTCGGCTCAAGAGGAGTAGAAGGCAAAATAAGCATAATAAAACACGCAAGAGAGAACAACATCCCATTCCTAGGCATCTGCTACGGATTGCAACTGGCGGTTGTCGAATTCGCAAGAAACGTATGCAAGCTCTCAGCACACACCTCTGAAATAGATGAAAAAACAGAGAACCCAGTAATCGATTACATACCAGAACAGCGCAGCATAAAATCAAAAGGAGGCACGATGAGACTGGGAGCGTGCAAAGCAATACTGCAAAAAGGAACAATCGTACAATCACTCTATAATATAGAAGAAGCATCAGAAAGGCACAGGCACAGATACGAAGTAAACCCTGCATACCACGAAATCCTGCAAAAAAACGGAATGGTATTCTCAGGACTTTCTGAAAACAAACACCTGGTAGAATACATAGAACTGCCAAAACACCCATTCTTTGTAGCGACACAAGCGCATAACGAGCTCACCTCAAGACTAGAAAAGCCAAACCCACTGTTTTTCGGGTTTGTAAACGCTGCTATCAAAAGCCATAATGTTTAAAAACCCCTCCCAGTTCCGCCTTCTTAATGATTAAAGAAGCACTGCTGAAAGTTTACGATGTACATTACAAGAAGTTAATGATACTCAGTTTTCTGATACTCTTAGTATGCATCGGCGCCCTATTTGTCACACGCGCACGAACCGGCGAGTTCTTTGCCAAAGGAGTCTCATTAAAAGGCGGAATAACAATGACCATACCGGTCGATTACGCTGTCGACATTCACGAGGTTGAGACTTCGCTATTAAACAAATATCCCAAAGCAGACATACGCGTCCGTGAAATCACAGAAAGCGGAAGGGTTTCAGCCATAATCGTAGAGGCATCAGACGTAACTGCAGAC
>CAYUHB010000061.1:0-5514 GCA_964444355.1 uncultured Methanosarcinales archaeon | reverse complement strand
AAAAATCCTATTAAAAGATTAATGTGTGCATAAAAAATATGTTCTGGCGTAATGCTCTGCTCAATTGATGGAATCAGATATTCGTCATAAACGCTCACTTCTGAAGGAAACCAATTGGTTAAACCAAAGAGCAATATTAGAATCATCAGAATAAATTTAATTTCTGATTTTTTAATCGGAATATCGAATTGCATGAATCACTCATCTTTGGCTTCTACCGACCAAACCATATTTCTGAATTCATAATAATAATCCGAGAACAAAGGTTCTTGGCTGACATATTGAATCATTAGAAGATCCGAATCTGATGTAATCAATGCCAATGCCATTTTGTAATCTGTGCCATAAAGAGCTGCAGTGGCGTTTAACAAAGCAATCTGAGTCTTACCATCCTTATGCTCATAAAACTCAGGTTCATTTGGTATTACTCCATTGTTTTTGAGCATGCCTCTTTCAAAATCTAAATAAAAATCTTGTATATTTCCTTTATAGGCAGTGCTATTGGAATAAAGAATTTTAAAGTATATGGGCGTTCCCTCTTCATCATAACTGATAAGAAACAGAGGCATCTGGAAAATGCCCGCTTTAATGTTTCTTATCACATAATAATCAGGCGGCATATCAACTTCAAATTTATCAACCAATAATTCTCGCCCCTCTTTTGTTATAATATTCTCTTTTATTGCAGCATCTAATTGCGCATTTGCCTTTACAGCTTCGTCTGAACACATAGGGATGCCAAAATCAGTATTTGGTGTGCAACATTCGTCTCCAATAAGCATTTTAGGATACGAACATGATATTTGTTTATAACTAAAAGCAAAATGCAGAACGGGGGGCAATATTAGATATGCGATAACAAGAAAAATAAACCACCCTGTTGCTAGCTTAAATTTCCCCTCGGGTTTGAGTCCTTTTTTGTGTGGTCGATAATATCCGAAATAAAACGGCAAAAGATAAAGCAACACTAGCAGGATAACTGATGATATTAAGAAAAGTAAAAATGATTCTCTGATGGCGTCCATTAGAATGCCTAAAAAGCTATTTCTTGTATCAGTAATTGTAACCGCAACGGCAATGAAGACAAAGAACCAGAAAATATATCTGCATAATGTGTGATACCATCTTATGCTTTTTCCTGATTTCTCTATGGCCATTTTCAAGTAAATGGGAATTTAAACTTATAAAGCTTCCCACATAAATCATCCACCCTTAACCTTCTTCATCGCTTCCAACTGCTGCCTGAAAGTGCTGAGTTCTTTCTCTAGAATTTGTGTTGCGAATTCAGAGACTTTGCGTTTGTTGAATATGCAGTATACCCTGAGTAAATCAGCAGTGTCCTTTGGCACTTTGATGTTTGCAAGAGTCCGAACATTTTTGCAAGCTTGCGTGGCAACCACCCTTTTTCGGTTACCACCTCTTTTTATCTGATTTCCTTGATGAAAGCGCGAACGACGGTTCCGAGCACCCTGCCTCCAGGTGCTATCCTTGTTGGAACCTCCTTAAGGTATGCGACGTATTTCTTTTCCTGAAGCATTACTTCCTTTTCACAAATCACGCGCCCCATTTCATATATACATAGCCATTACAGAAATATTAAACTTCTTCGCAAAGTTTTTGTCATTCACACAAAAATATATATACTTATTATGCTTATGACTTAATTATGGGGGATGACGGTTTATACATAAAGGACAAGAAAATAATTTTGGAACTTGACAATGATGCCAGGCAGAGCAACAGCCAGATAGCCAAAAAAGTCGGCTTGACAAAGCAGGTCGTCAATTACAGGCTTAACAAATTAGTGAAAGAAGGCGTTATCAAGAGTTTCAGAACAATAATCAATGCAGAAATGCTCGGCTTCAACTACCACGATATTTTCATCAAAAGGCAGAACTTCAGCAAGCAAAAAGAAAAAGAATTCACCGATTACATCAAGAACTGCGATTTCGTGTCCTGGTTCGTGGAATCAAGCGGGCAATACGATTACATCATCGCAATATTCTCCAGAAACCTCATACAATTCAACAATTACTTATCTGAAATCCTCGCCAAATTCGAGGATTTCATCGCCGACTATGAAATACTAACGATTATTGAAGCGTACAAGCTCAAATACAAATATTTGACTGATGAACAACTTGAATTCCCAAAACCAGTCTATGCCGGCAAAGTAGAGGAAGAAAAACCAGACATAGACGTAAACAATGAAGACCTGCAAATTCTGAACCTGTTGGACCAGGACGCAAGAATGCCAATAACAGAAATAGCCAGCAAAACCCAACTCACGCCAAGCATAATAAGCTACAGAATAAAGAAAATGAAACAGGCAGGAATAATCCAAGGCTTCAGAACAATACTAGACGTTTCAAAAATGGGCTACCAATGGCATGTAATACTATTCAAACTAAATCCCTTATCACCAATCAAGATAAAACAATTAATAACATACCTGAGAGACCACAAACACTGCGTTTACATAGTCCAAGGGATAAGCTCGTGGAACCTGATGACTGATTTCCACATCAAAGAAGCAACAGAACTCGACAATATACTGGAAGACATAAGAAGCAAATACGGAGACCTCATAAAAGCATACACTACGCTAAGAATACCGAACGTGTATAAGAGTATATTCTTCCCTAAACTGGCGATGACAGTACGATGAAGAAAGGATGGAATAAATGTTAAGTGAAATTGCTACGGGGTTCGCCTTAATCGAATGTTTTATAAAAATCTATGAATTTACAATGATATTATGAAGATAACAAAACCTCGTGAACCAGAAGATGAAAAATATATCTTTACTGAGGGAATTGATTATTCCAAAACAGAGAAACCTTCTATCTGGGGAACTGGTGATAAAGATACTCTAGAACTTCTGAAAAAAATCGAAATTCGTGGCAAATGGTTGAATCTTGCAGCCGGTGATGGCCGGTACAATTTGAACTTATTGGAAAAAGCCAGTTTTGTTATAGCTTCTGATATTGATGAAAGTGCTCTTGATAAATTATGGCAAAACACGCCTGATAAATTCAAAGCAAAGTTACAAATAGAAGTTTTTGATGTTACTAAGAAATTCCCTTTTGAAAATAATTCATTTGACGGCGTGTTTTGCACGGGCACTTTACATCTTTTTCCAAAAGAAATTTTGCGGCAGGTTTTCTCTGAAATTGATAGAATTTTAAAGTCGCATGGTAAAATCCTTATTGACTTTGCAACTGATGTTAAGCGTATTCTGCCCGATGGTAAACTTTACCTTAGAAAATCTGAACCACAGTATAAACTTGAGGAAGCCGCAAAATTTCTCAAAGAATTGCTGAAAAATTATAAAGTTCAAATTGTAGAATCAGAAGTCCCAGAAGAAGAAATTAAGACGCGAGGTTTTGTTTATAGATTTAGTTGTAAATTCAGTCTATTGGTAGCAAATAAAAAATGATGGCGACCCCTCCGCAACTCTGCGCTCACTTCGTGCGCTTGGGACGTTGCACTTTCGGACTTCGCGCTCACCTCACTTAACACGGGTTTTTACGGTTCGGTTCTTGCAGAACCTCACCCAAATTGCTAACGCAACTTCCTAAAACCCGAAACGTTAGTTTCAATTTATGCTTGGCAGAGAATTAGAGATTCTTTATTATCTCCCATCTATTCCTGTGTATTTCACTAATTTTCTCTCTAAGATATTTTTGCCAATATTTCTTGTCTTTGAATCGATGTATAAATATCAGGGGCACTCTGTTCTTTTTGTATATCTTTGCACGATATTCATAGTCGAAATTTTTAGAGCCGCATACTTCAATATAAATGCCTAATTCTGGCAGATAAAAGTCCGGAGTCCAGACTCGAGGTCTATCTTTCTCATCTGACACATAAATGGGTTGCTCATATTGCCACCAAATATTCAGTGTTTGAAGATAATCTGCAACCTCTTTTTCAGAATTACTCATATCCTCATATACTGACACTGCCATGATAATAGCAAAGATAATTGTCTATAAAAATTCTCTGCCTGTGCCTTAACTTTCTCCTCGATTCATTCGTCTCATCGATACTTCGCTTCTCCCATCTCAAATCTTGGCGCATAAATCGCCTGAAACTCCAACACTTTATCAGCAAGGTTAGTTATCGTATGCTTCTCCTTGTTCTGTATGAACAAGTACACTGGTTCTGAACTGTTATACTCCCCTTCCTTTCCGCCGACTTTGTACCTGAAATGCCCACCCCTGTAGAAAAAGTATATCTCGTGACCATCGTCAGCCCTTTCGTGAAAGTGCTCTGCCGCAGTTTGCCCCGGCTTTATTCTCGCATGCACTATGCTCAGTTTTTTATCCCAGTCTACCGGGAACAATCTTACATCAATGTTTTCCTGTTCGACAAACATCCAATCAATACTTTCAGGTTTGATTATTTTCATTCATACCCCTCCGTAAACCAGTTCGTTTTTAGGATGATTACTTAAAACCTCTTGAACGTCCTGCCTGGCAAGATCTCCAAACTCCCTATTCTGCCCATCAATGACGCTGTAAGCCCTTCCCTGAGGAGATATCACGAAAAAAGTATCCTCACTCTTTTTTCTTGAAATCTTCACCCTGAAAGGAAACTCCTGATTTCTTATTTGATATTCTATTCTGGAAAACTCTTCCTCGCTTACATCAAACTCTGCCTGATAGGCCCTGCCTCTGTTAACAGGACTGAACTGGAAAACACTCCACTGTGAAACATTGTGAGACCTCAGCATTCTTCCAATATTAACTATCTCGTCCTTGTTTATTTTTGTTACAAGAGTGTTGATTTTCAAATCAATATCCAAACCATCAATCAAATTCATAAGCTGCAAAACACGTCCATACAAGGCGTAATTTCCCCGCATCAAATACTCAGTTTCAGGATTATCACCATCCAACGGCAAACTAATCCTGTCAAGAACACCCTCCAAAGCCCTTAACCTTTTTTCAGAAGCCAGCAAACCATTAGTATCAATCGCACTCTTCATACCCTGCCCATGAACAAAAGCAACAAGCTCAGAAATATCACTTCTCAAAAAAGGATCACCGCCCGCAAAACAAAACAATTCGCTCCCACTATCTGCCATTTTTTTGATAATTTCTTTGGCTTCATCCGTCTCCAAGCCGGAAGAAGTAAACGTGGCAAAACAAAACCTGCAGGAAAGATTACAATAATGACTGGCTTCCCAATGAACAGTCTTGACAGCCCCCATACAAAAATAATGAGACGATAAATAATATAAAATCGCTGTCCACAAATTTTGTCATACACGCAAAAAAACCACGATTTTTATTGATGTGAACGAAAAAGTACCAATACTACTAAAGAGTGGCTAAATTTCGAAAATGTTATAAACAACAAGAACATATTCAAAAATATGGACCTCTCAGACACAATTGTCCTTATCACTGGCGGGGGGACGGGAATTGGCAGGGAAACAGCAATCCATTTTCTCAGAGAGGGCGCCAGAGTCTTTATCTGCGGCAGAAGAGAAGAGCCACTAAGCAA
>CAYUHB010000060.1:0-5551 GCA_964444355.1 uncultured Methanosarcinales archaeon | reverse complement strand
GCTGTGGTTGTCAGCAAGGACGCCATTGTTTTAAAGAAGATAGAGACTCCGTCAAAGGAAAAGCTTATCGGCGAATTGGAGGAAATTGCCAAAGAGGGAAGAAAACGTCTGGAGAAAAAAGGCGTCAAGGAGGCGGATATTCCTGAACTTGTTCAAAAGTATAGGAGATGAGCAATGCCTGTTGTTTTTGACACCAACGTGCTCTTGCTTCTTCTTCAGAGTACATCATAACTTACGATAAACATCTGCTCGGTCTCAAGGAGTGTAAAGGGATAAGGATTATTCCGCCTGAAGAAGCATTTAACTATTTTTGAGGTTTCAGGTCAATAGGTCGTTATTTTCGATAGACTAAAGCTTTAAATACTAATATATTATAGTCACGAGTTATGAAAAAGAGCGTGGCAGTAGTACTTGTACTTCTAGTTCTTGGAATTTTCCTGTTGTTTTCAAGGGGCTCTATTACTGGCTGGCAGACTATTGATTTGCCTCCTCCTCCGCCTGTTCCTGGGATGACTTCTACAACTAATGTTTCTCCTACAGTTTATCCTGTTGTTTCAACCACTGCCACCAATTATAGTTATCAATATACTGATATCACTATTCCGAGCGGTGAGAGTTTTTCTGCTGTTCTTGCCCGTTTGGATGCTGTTGAAGAGAAATTAGAAGCTGTTGACCTGCTTCCTGCTTGGGAAGAGCGTTTGAATACTGCTGAAGCTCAGGTTTCTATGGCGTCTAATATGGCTGCAAGGCTTGACGCTATGCAGAGCCAGATTGATGCTTTGGTTGTTGAAGTTAACAATTTGAAAACGCGCCCTTCTGTTGAGGCTCCTTTCTTTGACCAGCTTTCCACTCTTGAGAGTTCTTCCAGGAAGAATTTGATTTTGAGTTTTGTCCTGTTCTTTTTCATTTTGTTGATTGTTGCCGGAATGATTATTATGGCTATTGTTAATCATAAGAACGATACTATTGAGAATAAGAGGTTGTTAAGGCAGTATTTGATTAATTATCAGAAAGCCGGTTACAGGCTTGATACTTTGCGTATGCATTTGCGCGCGTGCGGCTGGAAGGACGTTTTTGTGGATGAGGTCGTCCGGGAATTGCCGAGATGAAAGAGGTGTTCATTATGAAAAAAGTTTTTGCTTTGGTTTTACTGTTGATTCTGCTTGCAGCGTGTGCTAAGGAAGAGCTTCCTCCTAGCCCTCCTTCACCAGGCGGTGATAGTATTGTTGGAAAGGCTTTGGCCGGCATGGCTGGCGCTATGCCTTCTTGGGCTGCTGCTTCAAAGAATGTGATGGTGACTCCTGCCCAGCCGTATTATGGTGATGGCGCAATAATTACCGTGTATGATTACGATTATGTTTATTCGAATGGCTACTTGTTTAATTCAAAGTCCAGGACTTGGGAAAAGTTTGCTTTGCAGGGCGAGCAGGTCAAGGAGTGGATTAAGGGCGGAGCTATTGGCACTGTTCCTATTGATGCAAACAAGTTTGGTGTTGGCGACAATTATTTGGTTATTTACGCTTGCACTAAGACTGGCAGCGAGTGGGATTGCAATGGCAGGAAGTGGATGCTTGTGATTTTGAAAGTTATGGGTTCTGCTACTGGCGCGATTCCTGAGATGGCTGACATTGACGAGTTTGTTCTTAACAAGGAAGTTTTCCCTTTCACTGTGATGTCTACTCTTGCTGAGAAGGATAATTTCCTTGATCTTAACGTTATTCGTTATGATGCGAAGTATAAGGAGGCTAAGGGTTTGATGGTTTTGGTGCACGTGTTCGAATTTAATGATCGTGCTGAGGTTGACAAGACCATTCTTAATCCTGAGTTGTTCAGGGATATTGTTATTCAGGGCTGGCAGGCGTATAAGGGGCATAATGTTGCTTTGTATCTTGACCAGACTGACCATCGTGTTTGCATCTGGACCAGCGGTAAAGTGATTGTGTACGTTGAGACTTTTGATAACGGCGCTGCGAACAAGGAAATTATTGAGGCTTATTTGGAGAAGTATCCGTCTGATATGGTGAAACCTGCAGAATGAAATGGATTGTTTTTTTGGCAGTTTTGCTGTTTTTGCTAGCTGGCTGTGGAGAGGAACTGCCTCCTAGTCCTCCTTCGCCTGGCGGTCAGGCTTCTGTTGGCAGGGCGTTGGGCGGAATTCCGATTTCTCCAGGAGCCATTCCTGCTAATTATTCTGCGTTGAAATATACTGATGTTACTCCTGCTGCTGCAATTTTTGGTGACGATATTGTTGTGACTGTTGAAAAGCCTTCAAGTATTACTAAGACTTTTTATGTTTATTCAGAGGCTTGGGTTCTTAACAAGAAGTTTACTTCTAGTTTTTGGGAGAAGGCTGTTGCCAGTACCAGTCATAGCGGCAAGATTGCCCAGAAGTGGGCTTTGAATAAGGCAACTTTCATTATTCCTGTGAGCGATGAGCGTTTTGTTAAGGGTATTAATTATGTTCTTGTTTATTGGTGTGTTGATACCGGCATTCGTGATACTCAGGGGAATAAGCAGTGGGACTGTAATGGTTACAAGTGGGGTTTGGGCGCTTTTGAGGTTACTTCTAAGAAGTATTCTGAACTGATCGAGATTGACATTGCTTATAACAAGTTCATTAGTTCTGTTAAAGGTTCTCCTCCTTCGGATGCTTTCACTGGAACTGTTAAGTCTGCCGGCACTATGGGTGATGCGTTTACTGCAACTTATGAAAAATCAGCGTATGTTAAGATTAAGACAGAGGTTACTGTCGTCAAGCTGCTGAATGTTGCCAGGTTCAAGCAGGATTTGGCGAATGAGCTTTCCAGGATTAGAAGCAATTGGACAGAGGATGTCGGTGGAGCGACTCACGGATTCTTATTTAAGTCTGCTGGAAAGATTTGGTTTTCCTGGCTGAGCGGGTCTAATTGGATTACTGTTAAAACGTATACGAACACTCTTGAGGAGGATAAGGTTGGCAGGTATTCTGAGAAGTACGTGCCTAATAATGCTTTGCTGGTTGAGTTGGAGGCTTTGGCTGCTCCAAGGTGCGGTGACTTTTTTGTTAATGCCACTGAAGAGTGTGATCCTCCTGGCAGCCCCTGCATTAAGACTGGTGTTACCGGCACTGGGACTTGCGCTTCTAATTGTTCGTGCGTTAATATTACCATTCCTGTAGGAGAATATTGCGGTAATAATAGGACCAATACGAGCGCTGGCGAGGAGTGCGATCCTTCTGGAAGCCCTTGCAGTAAGGGCGGTGCTGCTGGCACTTGTAATTCTACGTGTAAGTGTGTTGTTCCTTCTGGTCCTTATTGTGGCGATGGTCAAAAGAATGCTACTGAGCAGTGCGATCCTGGCAGTTCATCAGCCACTCCACCCATTCTCGCGAATGATTCTGCCTGTCATGGATATTGCAGAGCTAACTGTACCTGTCCTCCTGCTGGTGCTGCTCCGTACTGCGGCGATGGTTTGAAGAACGCTACTGAACAGTGCGATCCTGGCAATTCATCAGCCACTCCACCCATTCTCGCGAATGATTCTGCCTGTCATGGATATTGCAGGCCTGATTGTACTTGTCCTTCTGCTTGGTGCGGTGATGACCAGAAGAATCAGGCTTCTGAAGAGTGTGATGGTGTTGGCACTGTTTGCTCCAAGAGTGGTCAGTCCGGTTACTGTGATAATAATTGCAATTGCGTTTTCTCCGCTCTTTCCTGGGTCAGTCAGGGTGCCTGTCCTGAATCTTGTAACACAATTTTAGGTAATAGTATGGGTTTTCCTAACTGTCCGGCCCCATGTTCAATACCTTTGGGCTCATGCACTTCCGTAAATCAACAGTGTGCACTTAACAACGTAGTGTACACGTGTCTGGCCTCTGCTCCCAAGTGCGGTGATGGTTCTGTGAACCAACTGTCTGAGGCTTGTGACCCTGGCAATATCCTATTGGGCATTCCTGCTTCTGATTCTGTCTGTCCTTCGCCTAAGGTTTGTAATGCGCAGTGTCAATGTGTGCTTGCCTGTGGTGATGGCGCTGTTGGTACTAATGAAGAATGCGACCCTCAGTATAACAGCGGTATTTGCTCCAAGAACAGCGTTACAGGTTCTTGCTCTTCTGATTGTAAATGCAAGATTTGCGGTGATGGAGTAGTTAACCAAGCTTCTGAGCAATGTGAAATTAATTCTGATTGCACCACTGAGGGCCAGATTTGTACTTCTTGTCAGTGTGTTACTCCTTCGCCTGTTTGGGTGAATGTTGATACTTGCACCGCGCCAAACTGTCCTACTGTAGATTATTGTCCTTCAGCGTTTTTTACTGGCGATATATCATGCACTCAGAGTCAGATTGGTCAGCGTTGCCTTTTTATTGCGTCATATGTGTATGAGTGCCAGATGCCTGCAGGGACTAATCTTGCAGCCGTCTATGATTTCCCGTTAAGCGGTTACGCTATTCGTTCAGACGAGCCCGCTTCTTCAGACAATAGTTTTGTCTTGGTGTTTGTTGCTGCTTTTGGCATTTTGTTTATTACTTTGCTGAATTTTATTCATCGTGAGTAAGTTTTATATACCGTTCTTTTTCCTCGCGGGTGATGGCGGGTTTTGCAGGTATTTTCATGATTGTTGTCGTTGTGGCTTTGAGCATAGTCGGTGCCATTACCATTTACAGGATTGCTGAGGCTCAGAAGGAGTGCAGTGCTAACAGTAATTGTGCTTCAGAGAGTTATTGTGGCAGTGATTTTAAGTGCCATGTTTTTCCCCAGATTGAGATTGTCAGGTATGATTTTGCCATTCCTGCCTTGATTGTTGGCTTGTGCATTATTGTTGCTGCGATGATTGTTAAGAAAAAGCATCAGCCGCCGGGATACTATGGACTTTCGTGAATCTTTTGCTGAAGCGTTAAGGATTCTTGAACCTAAATTTGAATCAGGAAGGTTGCCTTTTCCTCCTGTTTCCCCCATTCTTTTTCCTTATATGAATTATGATGCTGAAAAAGGTGTTTTGTTTGAAAGCGTTGAATGTCCTGTCCCGCTTTTTGATTTGGGTAAAGTTGTGAGCGCTTACATTCATAATCGTGTTAATCCTGGACTAGTGCATCTTATTGTGGATGAGGGCGAGAGTAAATATCGTGAAGCGAAAAAGTGTGGTTTTGAGGAGGAATGGCAGAAAATGCATAAGCCGAGGTACATGTTGTTGTATAAGTTGGCTAGTCTTGTGCCTTTTTTTGGCGGTTTGCTGTTTTTGGAGGAAAAATCAGGCAAGGATATTGTGAATAATTTTGTTGTTGAGCTGAAAAAAAGTTTTGAACGCGTTAAAGAAGAGCTTTCTCGTGATGATCTTGCTTTTGGCCGCAGGGAGGCTGTTTCCTGGTATGAAAAATGTCCTGTTTGGCTGCCGAAAATTGCCCGCTTGACGACCAAGATAGGGTATGAAAAATTAGTTCGTGAAGCAGGTATTGACAGCGTTATGGTTGCTCAGTAGCTCCCTAAGTCTTTTTGCGTTACTATTTTCTTCTTGTCCGTCTGTATTTCTCCTTCGAATAACGGTATTCCGTATACTCCGTCGTATCCGGGTTTCC
>CAYUHB010000059.1:0-5584 GCA_964444355.1 uncultured Methanosarcinales archaeon | reverse complement strand
TGAATTTTTTCTCTGTTAACAGGCCTGTTTCAGTGTCGATTCTTTCTGTCAGCTGAGCGGAAATGCGTGGATTTAGTCTATTGTATACGTCAACAACTCTTCTGCTTAATCCGTTCGGGTTGTCAAGTATTTTTGCCGTCCAGTGATTGACTTGCTGTTCTTCAGGCAATCGCCTAAATGCAGAAATTTCTCTTTCAAGTGTTTGTTGTTCTTGTGATAAGTTCATAATAATAATTTTAAAAAAAATTAAATCATCTCAATTCCGAGTTCGGAATTGAGGCGTTGTGTATGCGCGCATGGTTTTCTCGAGTCTGCTTTGCCGAGTATCCACGGGCTTGTGACTCCTGTGATGATAGTCATCACCATGATTTTGCCCTTCATTTCTTCTGATACTCTTGCTCCCCAGATGACGTTTGCGTCTTCGTCCATTTCTGTGGTGATTAACTCGCCTGCGCGGTTGATTTCTTCAAGGGTCATGTCTGGTCCGCCCCAGATGTGGATTAGTGCGCCTGTCGCTCCTTTGTATGAGATGTCCAGCAATGGGTTGGCTAATGCTCCTTTTACTGCTTCTTCTACTCTGTTGTTTGTGTCTGAGCTTCCCACTCCGATTGCTGCAACTCCTCCGTTTGTCATTATTGCCTTGACATCTGCGTAGTCGAGGTTGACAAGTGATGGCACTGCTATTGTTTCTACTATGCCTTTTATCATTGTTGCGACGAGCTCGTTTGCTACTGCAAATGCTTGTTGTATTGGCAGGTTGCCGGCTATCTGCACTAGTCTGTTGTTGTCTATGACTACTACTGTGTCAGATACCTGTCTTAATTGCTGTAATCCGAATTCTGCTTTGTCTATTCGTGCTCGTTCTATGTTGAATGGCATTGTCACTGTGCCAATTACGATGGAACCCATTTCTTTTGCTACGCTGGCTACTATAGGTGCTGCTCCTGTTCCAGTGCCGCCTCCCATTCCTGCGCATACGAATACCATGTCGCTTCCGCGCAGGCATTCTTTTATTTGCATTATTGATTCTTGTGCTGCTTCTGCTCCTTTTTGGGGGAATCCGCCGCAGCCAAGTCCTCGTGTGAGTTCTTTTCCGATCATGAACTTTTTGTCGCCTTCAGAAATATCGACGTGCTGTTTGTCTGTGTTTACGACAATGATTTCAGCACCCTTGATTCCTTTCTTGTACAGCCAGCTTACCATATTGTTGCCGGCTCCGCCTACACCAATTACTTTTATGTTTGCCTGACCAAAGTCATAGGCATCTTGTTTTGGTTGTTCTTGCGCTAGTGCGCTTTTTACGAGGAAATCCATCGTTTCTACCTCCATCCTTTTGAAAAGGAATATGAAAAGGCTCTCCAGTTCTTTATGGGTTTTGGGGGGTGGTTATTTGGGAAAGAAACAGTGGAGAGCCCTTGTGATACTGACCTCTTTTTCCCTGTTTGCATCAACTGCGCTTTTGGCACAATCTCACTTATGACAACTGGTGCACCGAAGTTACCAATTGTCACATTTTTGTATACTGGCATAGGAAAGGGTTATATTTAAAGGTTTCTGTTTTTTTGGCAGTGTCGTCGATACAAAAACATCAATTGTATACGAATCATAAATTTTATATACTGAGGTCGTTTTATCCACACTGGGAGTGGTTAGTCAGCATGGTAATACTATACGACAGATTTAACTTGCCGGAAGACATTTATGAGGTGATTTTCTCAACTAATCAGCAGAAGATTGTGGCTAAAGAGCTCATCAAGTTCATGGTTGCGAGAAAGGGCGAGATTTCCAAGACTGATATGAGTGTTTTTGCAACCCAGCTTCACGACGGCAAGTATGAGTGTATTCTCGAGGAGCCTCCTTATAAGGGAAAGCGTGTCAAGTTGTCTTACAATAAGCGCCAGTTTTACGACAGGATTTTGACTCCTATGAAAGCTATGGGTCTTATCGACTATGATTTGTACAAGAAGACTTACAGGATTTCTGGCAAGTTCTCTGTTGATTTGGTGAAGATCGGCAGTATGTGGAAGCAGGAACTGGGCAAGCTCGGCGTCAGCGCCCAGTGAATTCTACGAGAATAAATGTTTTTCCTTCTCGCACGATGATGAATGGCCGTCCTCCGAATGATACTTTCATTCCTGAGCAGTCTTCTCCCAGCTGTCCGAGTCTCTTGAACAGTTCAGCCAGGTTTGAAGCGTTTCTTTCTGCCTGTTCTATATCAGTGCAAAATCTTTTTTGAAATTCCATTGGGTTTTCCACAACAACATTCATTTGCATCACCTTATCATTCCATATTCGTTTGTTCTATAAAACATTTCTTGCCATTTTTTTTACAAAAAACAAATAAATTTATTAATGCGCTTGTTTTTCTGCAACTAGGTGTAGAAAGGGGGGATTATGGGTATTAAGCTCGACGTTAAGGATAGAAGGCTTTTGGAAATATTTACGGATAATGCGGGCTTGTCTTTTGGGCAGTTGGCAAAGCAGGTCGGCTTGTCCAGGGAAGTTGTCGCTTATCGTCTTAAGAGGTTGAAGAAGTCCGGTATTTTGCAGAAAGTTGTTGCCAGGGTTGATATGACCAAGTTTTATTCTAGTGCTTACATTATGTATTTGCGTTTTAACAGGCTTGATAAGGATGTGTTGAATCAGGCTGCTGAGTTTTTTATTAAGAATCCTTATGTTATGTGGGCTGCCTCTCTCGGCGGAGAGTATGATATTGGCACGAGTTTTCTTGCAAGGGGTCCTAAGGACTTGGCGGATTTTATGAGTTCTATGGAGCAGGCGTTTGGCAGTAATCTTAGGGAGTATGATCTTTTTCCTTATGACAGGGAGCTGAAGAATACTTATAAGGTTTATTTTTTGCAGAAGCCGGCTGTTCTTTCTGAGGCTCTTTTGCAGCCTAAAGTTGTTGTTGATTTGAAATTGGATGAGAGGGATAAGCTTTTGCTTTATGCCTTGTCTCAGGATGCTGAGCTTACTAATCATCAGTTGAGCGGTCTTATTGGCCTGTCTGAGGAGGCTGTTAGGCTGCGCAAGAGGGGTTATGAGCAGTCTGGCATTATTAATGGGTACAGGGGCATTATTGATTTTAGCAAGCTTGGCTTGTCTGCGTACTATGTTTTTCTCAAGTTTGGCAATGTTAATCCTGCTCTCGAGAAGAAGATTGAGACTTTTGTGCAGTTGAATAATAACATTCAATATTGTTCCAAGATTATTGGCAAGTTTAACATTCAGGCGTGTATCTGGGCGCACTCTCCCATTCATTATCAGTCTATACTGCAGGAGATTAGGAATACTTTTAGTGATTCCCTGCTGGAATTCAGGTCGCAGATTATTTTCAAGGAGCTCAAGCACACTTATTTTCCTCCTGCTGCGATTCTGGATGTTGATATTAAGAAAGTGGATGATTTTCTGGCTTACGGACATATGCATTCTTAAAACTATAGGTTTTTAAATCGGTTAAATTTAAGAAAAATTTATGGCAAAAAAGAGCGATGTGAAATTGTATTATGTGTCCGGAATTAGACATCACGCTATCGTTCTTGCTGAGAATAAAAAGCAGGCCATAACGATTGTTATCGGTTCCGAGGAAAAAGCTGATTCCCGCGTATTATATGGTCGTGTAGGGCGTTGGGAAAATCCTGAAGCTGAAGAATTGAAGTTGCCCAAAGATTACAAGTTAGTGAAACTGAAAAGACGTGCGTAAGACATTCACTTCTTGTTCCTTCCTCTTTTTTCCACGATTTCGAGTCTTTTTAGAACTTCTTCTGCCTGTGGATTTGTTTCCTTGTAGCCTTTGATGACTTCCTGTATGCATTCCTTGCATATTTTGTGGTGTTTGCTTTCCAGTGCCCTGTTCAACAGGTGCAAATCAACTGCTTTGTCCTCGATTTTCTTGCTTACAAAGCTTAATCCGAAGTCGATGAAGTGTATTTCGTCTTTTAGTATCATGTTTGATGTTGTCAGGTCTGAGTGTATGATGTCGTTTTTGTGAAGTATTCCGACTTTTTGCCCTATTTCTTTTGCGAGTTCTATTGTCATTACGTCTCTTACTTTTGGTCCGTCAAGAAATGTCATGTCTATTTTCATTGTTTTGTCGCACATTTTGAGAAGTTTTGGCGCTGGTATTCCTATTTTTTCCATTGTTTCTATGATTTTTGCTTCTTTTCTTGTTCTTTGCTTGCGTAATTTTTCATCTATTTCGGGTAGTCTGTAGTTTTTTTGCGGTCTTTCTTTTACTACAATCTCTCCTGTTTTGTACAGTTTTGCTTCTGCTCCGTGCCCGATTAGCTCTGCCATGTTGGTGAGTCAATGAATATTTCTGATAGTGCTTCGTCCCATATTGAATTATCATAATGTCTTACTTTTTCAGCTTTTTGTTTATATTTTTGCTTTGTTTCTTTATCGCCGCCGCAGCCGCAATCAAGTATTTTTTTGGTAGAATCAAACCATTCTCTTAAGTCTGGTGTTGCTTTCTGGATTTTAAGAGCTAAATCATATTCAGATAGAAATGTTTTGGCTAATTCTGCAAATGGGCATTCTGTTCGGACAACACTTTCACACGTTTCTGATATGTACTTTAATGTCTCAGCTGTTTCGCGGACTTTCGTTTGGTCCAAGTAGTTTTCTATTGACATTTTTATTCAGAAGTCGCTTGTTCAGTCGGCTCTGCTGCTGTTTGTGTCGTCTCTTCTGCAGGTTCTGTTTTTTCTTCTTTTTTTGGTATTTCAGGCAGTTTTTCAGGTGGTAATGTGATTTTTAGTCCGAGTTCTTTGACTTTTTCTGGTGGTATGAACTCGAGCTGCCTGATTTCGCACGCGCCTACTGGATAGAGTCTTTTCAATAGTTGGCTTAGTCCGTACTGTATTTTCTTTTGTACTATGTCTCGTATGAGGTTTTCTCCGTCAGTTTGTGATATTGTTTTGGCAAGGTATGCTCTTTGCAGTTTTCGCATTGTTGCCATTACGCTTCCCGTGGTTCTTCCTCTCGTGATTATCAACGATTTTATTCTGATGATTTTTTTGTCGCTTGATTCAACAATGAATGAATCGTCTATTTTTTCTCTCTGTCTTCGCATCATTTTTTTTGCTGCTGCCGGAAGCATTTTGTAGCCGATGAGCTCTGTGAGCATTGTGTCGTTCTTGCTTCCTATAATCTTGAATGAGACATTGACTGCTTGTTTTTGAGGGTCGTTTGTGAGTATCATCAGGCTTATTGTGACGTTTCTGCCCACGAGCTGTTGCGGTTCTTCTACGTATGATTCTCCTATCAGCTGTTCGTTGAATAGTTTGGGCGCGAGTATTCTTATCCAGCGCTTTTTCTTGACAATGACAGACACTGCTTTCTTTATAGCCATAATGCTCGGGAAACAGGGAAGGGGTTTATAAAGATTGCTGAGAAGTGAACAGCAGATTCAAGTATCACTGCCAAGTGGTTACAAATAGAAAGATTTATATATGTGAAAAATGAAGAAAGTGCTATGAGAGAAGCTTATTTCGTTTATAGGGAACACGCGTGGATTGCTTTTAATCTACTGCGTAGAGAATGGGCAATTATTTATTCACAAATGCCTTATTCACAAAAACCC
>CAYUHB010000058.1:0-5675 GCA_964444355.1 uncultured Methanosarcinales archaeon | reverse complement strand
TAATCATAGAAAAAATCGGACACGAAAAACTGTTCGAAGCAAAACAGGAAATGATGGAAGCATCAAAAGTAAAACGGGAGAAAGAAGATGAAAGCGCTTAAGGCAAGCATCACAAGAGGACTGCCGCACACAGCAAACGTGCTGGCTGCGGACAACAGCGGAGCAAGAATACTCAGAATAATAAGCGTCCAGAACGCGAAAACGACCAAAGGAAGAAAGCCATCAGCAGCAATCGCAGACTATGTCACCTGCTCAGTCGTTGAAGGAAAACCAGAAATGAGAAAACAAGTCGTGATGGCAATCATAGTAAGACAAAAAATGCCATACAGAAGACTGGACGGCACAAGAATAAGATTTGAGGACAACGCAGCAGTCATCGTAAAAGACGACCTTGGCAACCCCAAAGGAACAATGATAAAAGGGCCAATCGCAAAAGAAGTAGCTGAAAGATGGCCCCTTGTGGCAAAAATAGCGAGCATGGTAATATGAACTGGAACACAAGCTGGAACGGAAGCAAGAAACCAACAAAACAGCGCAATTACGTACGCAACGCGCCACTGCACGTCAGAAACACGCTCATGGGAAGCCATTTGTCAAAAGACCTAAGACTCAAACTGAAAACACGATCATTACGGGCAAGAAAAGGAGACAAAGTCAAAGTAACAAGAGGACAGCACAAAGGCAAAACAGGAACGATAGACCGGGTAAACACAAAACGAATGAAAGTATTCATCACAGGAGTGGAATTCATCAAGAAAGACGGAAGCAAAGCAATGTACCCGATACACTCGTCAAACCTCATGATACTGGAATTACACGCAGACAAACGAAGACTAGAGGTTGAAAAGAAATGAGCAGACACTTAAAATCATATGCGGCACCAAAAAGCTGGACGATACTGAGAAAAGTGCACAAATGGATACTCAGACCACACCCAGGAGCACACGAATTAGAACGCTCGCTTCCAATAGGACTATTGCTAAAACAGCTCGAATGCGCACAAACAAAGAAGGAAACCAAAAAAATCCTAAACGACAAAGCAGTATCAGTTGACGGAAGAATCGTCAAAGACATCCATTACGGAGTAGGATTCATGGACACGATAAGCATCAAACCAAGCACACACTTAAGATGCACACTTGACCAAAAAGGCAGACTAAAATTCATAAACATACCAGAATCAGAAACAAACAAGAAAATATGCAAAATAGACAACAAAACAACAAACCGCAAAGGAAAAACACAATTAAACCTGTCAGACGGCAGAAACATATTAACAGAGAAAAAAGAGTACACCCCCGGAGACGGCCTTCTAATCGAGCTGCCAAGCCAGAAAATAATAGAACACTTCCCGCTGGCAAAAGGAAACACGGCATTCATAACCAGCGGAAGACACATAGGCACAATCGGAGCAATACAAGAGATCAAAGAAAACAGAATATGGTGCTCAAAAGACAAGGAAAAAGTTGAGACACTGACAAAGTTCACATTCGTAGTCGGCAAAAATGCGCCGGCAATCAAACTATGAACCCAATGCAACAACCACGGATAGAGAAAGTCACACTCAATGTAGGTGCAGGAAAAGAACAGAGCAGACTCGAAAAAGGAGTTGCGATATTACGAATGATAACAGGAATAGAACCGATGAAAACAGTAACCAACAAAAGAATACCGACATGGGGACTAAGACCAGGACTGCCAATAGGGTGCAAGCTGACACTCCGAAAAAACAAAGCAGAAGAAGTGCTAAAAAGACTGCTAGATGCCAAGAACAAGAAATTGCAGCCATCACAATTCGACGAAACAGGAAACATAAGCTTCGGCATACACGAATACATAGACATACCAGGAGTCACTTACGACCCAAAAATCGGAGTTCTCGGACTTCAGGTATGCATCACGCTGGAAAAACCAGGATACAGAATCAAAAGACGCAAGGTAGAACCGAAAAAACTCCCAAAAAAACACATGGTAAGCAAACAAGAGGCAATGGTATTCATGCAAAAAAACTTCGGCATAACCATAGGTGAACAATCATGACAACGAGCGATTGGAAAAAAGCATTCAAACAACTCAAGATGAAGCCGATAAAGATGAAAAAATACATCAAACACAATGCACCAAAACAAAGAGCGACCGGATTAGGCCTTAAAAGATGCAAGAGATGCGGAAGGTATGGAGGGCACATATCAAAATACGGCCTTGAACTCTGCAGGTGCTGTTTCAGAGAAGTTGCAACAAACATCGGATTCAAAAAATACAGCTAGGAGGAAAAATGTTAAACGACCCATTAGCAAACGTGATGTCCGCAATCATCACATACGAGACTACGGGAAAGAAAGAACTCCTCGTCCATCCAGTCAGCAAAACAATCAGAAGAGTCCTCGCAATAATGCAGGAAAAAGGATACACCGGAGCCTTGGATGAAATGAACGAAGGCAGAGGAGGATTTGCAAAACTCAACCTCCTCGGAAACGTCAACAAGTGCGGAGTCATCAAGCCAAGATTCGCAATAAAAGCAAACGAATTCCAAAAATTCGAAAAAAGATACCTCCCGGCAAACGGAGTCGGAATACTGATACTAAGCACACCTCTCGGATTCATGACGCACGAACAAGCGCGAGAGAAAAAAATGGGAGGAAGGCTCATAGCCTACTGCTACTAATGAAAGCAAAACTGCAGGAAGAAATCCAGCTGCCGAATGGAGTAACGGCAACAAATACCCAGGGAATTATCACGATGAAAGGCCCAAAAGGAGAAGCAGCACGCTCCATAAAAGACCCCGCAGTCAACATCAAACTGGACAATAACACAATCACACTATCAACCGCAAAAGGAACCAAAAGGCAAAAACGAATAATAAACACGTATGTTGCACACCTGCAAAACATGATACGAGGAGTGCAACAACCATACACATACCTGCTAAAAATATGCAGCGGACACTTCCCAATGAACGTATCAATAAGCGGAACCCAGCTAACAATCAAGAATTTCCTGGGAGAAAAAAGCCCGCGAACACTCACACTCAAGAAAAACGTATCAATCAAAATCGAAGGAGACCAGATAGCCATCGAAAGCCCTAACAAAGAACTGGCAGGACAAATGGCAAGCGACATCGAACTCCTAACAGCAAAAGCGAACAGAGACCTAAGAGTATTCCAGGACGGCATCTACATGATAGAAAAAGCCGGCAAAAAAATCTTTGAACCATGACAACCAAAAAATTACTCGAACTGAGAAAGGAAATAAGCGCAAGAAGACCCAGATTTTTGCCTCAAGACACGCAAAAACGCACAGAAGTAGGATGCGACAGCTGGAGAAAACCAAAAGGAATGCACAGCAAAATGCGAGACGGACTCTGGGGAAGACCCGCATGCGTAAACGTGGGCTACAGAGGACCAGCAGAAGTACGAGGAATGCACCCAAGCGGGCTCATGCCAGTAATTGCATACAATACCGACCAGCTTGAAAAAGCGGACGCGAAAACACAAGGCATCATCATAGGACACGTCGGCGACAAGAACAAAATCAAGATACTCACGGCATGCAAACAAAAAGGGCTAACAATACTAAACGTCAAAAATGCCGAGGAAATGATAAAAACGCTCACCGACAATGTGAGCGCAAGAAAAGAAGCAAAGAAAAACAAAGCACAGGCAAAGGCAGCAAAACAAAAAGCGCCGCCAAAGAAAGAAGAACCGCAGAAAACCAAAGAACAGGAACGAAAAGAAATGGAAAAAATACTGACACAGAAGGAATAAAATGGAACTACAAAAAAGATTAGCGGCAAATGCACTCAAATGCGGACCACACAGAATAAAGTTTGACCCTGAAAAACTAACAGAGATAAGAGAAGCAATCACCACATTCGACGTAAAACGCCTGATAAACAAAGGAATCATAACGAAAAAACGATTCAAAGGAGTCAGCAGGGCAAGAGCCAAAATAATCCAATTCCAGAAAAGAAAAGGAAGAAGGGCAGGCCACGGCTCCAGAAAAGGAAAATCGACAGCGCGACAGAACCCGAAAGACACGTGGATAAACGGAGTCCGCGCACAACGCACTCTCATAAAGAAACTCAAAGAAAACCAGCTAATCGACAAAAAAGCATTCCGGGAATTATACGGAAAAGTCAAAGGCGGATACTTCAGAAGCACAAAACACATCAAAATCCACATAAAAGAACAAGAGATGATTAAGGAGAAATAATGGCAAACACAATCTCAGTACCATACAGACGAAAACGGGAAGGAAAAACAGACTACAAGAAAAGAATGAAAATGCTACTTGGAAACAAGCCAAGACTTGCAGTCAGAAAAAGCCTGAAGCACATCAGCCTACAAATAATAGAATTCCAGCCAAAAGGAGACAAGATAATCCTGACAGCACACACCAGAGAGCTGGCAAAACACGGATGGAAAGCAGGAACACAAAACACAGGCGCAGCATACCTTGTCGGCCTTCTGCTTGCAAAAAAAGCAAAGAAAAAAATCGAATGCGCACTCGACATCGGCCAAAACACAAGCGTAAAAGGAAGCGTACTATACGCGACAGCACAGGGAGCAGTAGACGGCGGATTGAACTTATCAGTATCAAAAGAAGTCGTGCCAAATGTACAACGCATCAGAGGAGAACACATCGCAAACTACGCAAAACAACTAAAAGCGAACAAGGAAAAATACGAAAAACAGTTCGGCAAGTACATCAAAGCAAACCTTGACCCGGAAACGCTCCCGCAACACTTTGACACGGTAAAGAAGACAATAGGTGCCTTATGAACGAAAAACACGAAGAAGAAGAAAAACTTGAAGTTGAAAAGGACGTAATAACAGAAATCCCGGAAATCGAAGCAGAAACAAAACCCAAAATAAAAATTGACATAGACAGCTGGAAGCCAAAAACGGAACTCGGCAGAAAAGTGAAAAACGGAGAAGTAAAAGAAATCGACACAATCCTAGACAACGGAATACCAATCCTTGAAGACCAGATAGTAGACTGCCTAATGCCGAACCTGCAATCAGAACTCCTCATGATAGGACAAAGCAAAGGAAAATTTGGAGGAGGCTCAAGAAGAATATTCAAACAAACACAAAAGAAAACACCAGAAGGAAACAAACCGAGTTTTGCCTGTATGGCGGTCGTGGGCAATTCCGACGGGTACGTTGGAATAGGATACGGAAAAAGCAAAGACACCGTACCAGCAAGAGAAAAAGCAGTCAGAATCGCAAAACTCAACATATTCAAAATAAGAAGAGGAGCAGGAAGCTGGGAAGACGCAACAAGCGAACCACACAGCATACCCTGGGCAGTACAAGGCAAATGCGGATCAGTAAGACTCAAACTCCTGCCAGCGCCAAAAGGAAAAGGGCTCATCATCGAGAAAGAATGCGGAAAAATACTCAAACTGGCAGGCATAGAAAACGTATACAGCAACGCAGCAGGACAAACCCGCTCAAAAGTAAACCTGATACAAGCCTGCATACAAGCACTCAAAAAACTAACAGCATTCAAGCCAAGACCAGAACACATCAAAAACGTCCACATGATAGAAGGCAAAAAACCATGAAACTCGCAATAGTAAGAATACGGGGAGACACAAGAAAAACAAGCAAAGTAAGCGACACTTTCAAACTGCTAAACCTGAACAAGAAAAACCACTGCGTAATACTGGA
>CAYUHB010000057.1:0-5710 GCA_964444355.1 uncultured Methanosarcinales archaeon | reverse complement strand
AAATTTTAACTTCTCTGATATTTTCCCATCAGTGCTGCTCGTGTTAGAATCCATTCATTGACATTGTGCAAAATCTTCTTCCTTGATTTTGGCTAGTTTGAGGACGCTTCTGAGTGTTGGTAGTTTAAGGTCTTTATGTAAGGGAACGACTGTGCCTATTGCTCCTTCTGGTGTTTCTTTGCGGAGAATGATGTGGCTGCCTCGTTGTCTGATTGCTTGGAAGCCGAACTTGTTGCAGAGTATTTTCAGGCAGTCTTTTCCTGAAATTTTCTTAAGCAACAATCTCAGCTACCTCGAAGGTTGTGAGAAGTGGGTGTACTTTTTCTTTGAGTGGGAATTCTTCCAGGTAGAGTTCAGTGGCTTCTTTTAGATTGGCGATGGCTTCCTCTATTGTGACGCCTTGGCTTGCAGTTCCAACTTCTGGACACTGGGCTACATAGACGTCTTCTTCTTTCTGAACAATTGCTGTTAATGTTTTCATAATGTTGTGATGCTCGTCTGCATATTTAAAGCTTGTCTTAAATCGTCAAGCACGCAGTCTCTGATATTTTCCCATCAGTACTGCTTCTGCGAGAATGTGTCCTTTCATTGCTTTTTCCAGTGCGGCTTTGTTGCTTCCTGCCGGCAAATCAAGCATTGCATCGAGCGCGTACAATTTGAAGTAGTATCTGTGCGTTCCTGATGGCGGGCATGGTCCTCCATAGTTGGTCTTTTCCCAGCTGTTTCTGCCTGCAACGCCCATCTGTTTGTTAATTAGCTTTGTATCTGCCGGTATGTTCCATAGTATCCAATGGTCCCACGTGCCCATTGGCGCGTCTGGGTCGTCCATTATCAGCGCAAGTGATTTTGCTGCTGCCGGCACTGCGGAAATCTCTAATGGCGGTATTTTGTCTTGTCCGTCGCAGGTGTATTCCTGCTGTATGCTTCCTCCGTTCGAGAATACGGAAGTAACATTCATTTGATGTAATCTATCAGTATGTCTTTTATCGTCATTATTCCTACCGGCTTGTTGTCTTTTGCCAGTATTACGTTGCATACGTCGTTTGCATCCATTAATTCTACTGCGGCTGGTATTTTTGTTTCTGGTGTTGCACAGCATGGTGACTTTGTGCTCATGACATCTTCTACAGGGAGTGCTATCATGCTGGTTTTTTCTCCGTGCTGGTAGCCCGGGTGCCCTCCTTTTTGGTGGCTTGCCGCTCTTGATATTTTTTGTTTTTCCAAGTCCCAGAATTCTCCGTTTTCTATTAAATCTGACAGCATTACCATTCCCATTATTCTGCCTTGCATGTCAACGACCGGCAGGTGGTCTATTCCGTATCTGCTGAATATGTTTATTGCTTTTCCTATCTCGTCTTTGTATGTCACAGTTACTGCGCCCATGCTTGCGAGTTCGCTGCAGCCGAGTTTTTTGTAGCCTTCCATTATTTCTTTTACCACGTCGTGCGAGCTTACTATTCCGATGACTTTGTCTTTTTCAAGAACCGGCAGCATGTGCGTGTCTGCTGTTGCGAGTTTTTTGCAGATTTCTTTCAAATCGCTGTTTCGTGTCAGTGTTGGCACGAAGAACGTTATTTTTGATTTTGAGCGTTTTTTGAGCACGTTTCCCACTTTCATTACTGAAGGGTCTATTCTGCTCGTCAGCAGGTATCTTCTTGCTATCATTCCGAGATATTTGTTTTTGTCAAACACCAAAGTAGAGTGTTGTTTTGTCTTTCTTAGTTTGCCTATCATCTGCGCGATTGTTTCTTTTACATCTACAGAAACATAGTCTTTCCGCATTAAATCTTGTGCTGTTACCATGATATCACCGCCTTTAGTTTGTTGTTTATCTTGTTTGTTTTAAATCTTTTGTGCAGATGGCTTGTCTGTTTCCACTGAATTGTGATTTTTGATTTGGATGAAAAATTTACTTGTTTCCATTACCACGAATCCCAGGATTGAGAGGGCGATGATTTTAATCCAGTCCATTGCTGATAATGCTGTTGTTCCGAAAATGTTTTGTAATGGTGCTAAGTACACAACACTGATTTGTAGCAGCATCGACAAGCAGACCGCGCCAACAAGCCACTTGTTGACAAAGGGGTTTAAGTGCTTAAATGGGTGGTGTAATGTTCTGCTGCTTATGACTGCAAACATTTGGAACGTGACAAGGGTTGTAAAAGCCATTGTTTGAGCTTTGCTTAGGTCTGCTTTATATTGTGTGAACATAAAGAGGGTTCCTGCGCCCATAATGAGTCCGAATATGATTATTGACAGGAATATTTTGGTTGTGATTGGTTTTTCTTTTGGGTTTCGTGGCGGAAGTGTCATAATGCCTTCTTCAGAAGCTTCCAATCCCAATCCAAGTGCTGGAAAATCGTCTGTTAACAGGTTCATTAGCAAAATTTGGAGGGGTAGCAAAGGCAGTGGAAGATGAAGCAGTATTGCGGTGAAAACTGAAGTGATTTCTCCGGTGTTGCAGGACAGAAGGTATCGTGCTGATTTTATCATCTTGTCATAAATGTTTCTTCCTTCCTCGATGGCATTCACGATGGTGGCAAAATTATCATCCACTAAAATGGCTTTTGAGACTTCTTTGGCAACGTCAGTGCCTGTTATTCCCATCGCTATGCCGATATCTGCTTTCTTTAAGGCTGGGGCGTCGTTCACCCCGTCTCCTGTCATTGCCACTATGTGGCCTTTCTTTTGCAAAGCGTCAACAATTCTTGATTTTTGGATT
Source organism: uncultured Methanosarcinales archaeon (assembly GCA_964444355.1). GTDB lineage: Archaea > Nanobdellota > Nanobdellia > Woesearchaeales > ARS49 > CABMGU01. Next base: position 2,988 of record CAYUHB010000057.1, on the reverse strand, counting down.
GGCAGCGCCCTTGCGATGATGCGAACTCTCTCAATTTTTTCTTCGAGTTCGGTATCGCTCATCTTTTCAAGGTCATCGCCGGTCAGCACAAGGTCTCCTGCACCGAAGATTCCGATTTGTTCAGCAACTGCCTTGGCTGTTAGGGCGTGATCTCCGGTAATCATCATTACTTTTATTCCTGCATCTTGACAGCGCCGGACTGCATCGCTGATTTCGTCGCGAGGGGGGTCAATCATTCCGGCAAGCCCGACAAATATGAAGTCTTTTTCCACATTCTGAACATCATATTTTTTAGAATCAGGAAGCTCCCGGTATGCGAGAGCAAGAACCCGCAGCGCTTTCTCAGCAAAGGAGTTATTGACTTGAATGATTGCTCGCTTGTCCTTTTCTGTGAGTTTTCTTATTTTGCCTTTCTCAATTATTCTGTTGCACGCATTTAGAAGCAGGTCTGGAGCTCCTTTCACATAGGCTTCTCTTTTCCGCTTTATGTTGTTCTTGTAAATGACGGTCATTCTTTTTCTTTCTGAATCAAAAGGAAGCTCTTGAATGAAAGAGAAATGGCGGTGCAAATCTTCATCATCGAGTTTTCCTTTTTTTCCCAAAACAATCAATGCGCCTTCTGTTGGGTCGCCAAGAATCTCGAACCTTCCGTTTTTGCTTGTTAGTTTTGCGTTATTGCATAAATAGCCGATGCGCAGCAATAACCCGATTTGCTTTGGATTGAACTGTTTGCTGTTTGCGTAAAAGTTTCCTTTTGGTTCATAGCCTGCGCCGCTCACTTTGATTTTCTGACTATCGCAAAAAAGGTCTGTGATGGTCATCTGGTTTTTTGTTATCGTGCCGGTCTTGTCGCTGCAGATAATAGTGACTGCTCCTAAACTTTCTGCAGCCGGGAGTTTCTTCACGAGCATATTTTTTTGGGCAAGCCTTTTTGCGCCCATGGAGAGGCTGACTGTTACGATGATTGGAAGGGAATTTGGGATTGTTGAAACAGTTAGCGCCAAGGCGAATAAGAGCATTTGCGCAAAAGACAGCGTTCCCTGCAGGGTTCCGGCAATCAGGACAAAGATTATCAAAGCAGTGGTGATTATTCCGATTTGTTTGGCTAACTGGGCAAATTTTATTTGCAATGGAGTCTGGACTTCTTGGGTGGTTTGTAAAGAGGCTGCGATTTTTCCAAATTCTGTCTTCATGCCTGTGCAGGTGACAACCGATTTTCCTTTCCCATATGTTGCTGCTGTTCCCATGAACGCCATATTCTCTTGGTCTGCCACTGAAGTTCCCAACTTGAATTGTTCAATGACTTTTGTTGATGGCATTGACTCTCCGGTTAATGATGATTCATCTATCTGTAGATTTGTAACATCTATGAGTCTGGAATCGGCTGGAATAATATCGCCTGCTTCCAGCAGGAGAACGTCTCCTGGCACGACTTCTCGCGCAGGAATTTTTTGTTCCTGCCCATCGCGCAGGACTTTTGCGGTTGGAGCTGCTAATTTCTCTAATGCTTCAATTGCCCGTTCTGCGCGGTATTCTTGGACAAATCCGAGTATTGCGTTTAACAGCAGGATGCCGAAGATGGCTGTTGCTTCCAGTTTTTCTCCAAGAGCCAGAGACAGTGTTCCTGCGAACATGAGGAGCAGCAGGAATGCGTTTTTGAATTGGCTGATAAAAATGGATATGGCTGTGAGTTTTTTTTCTTTCTGTAGTTCATTATGTCCGAATTCCGCCAGTCTCTGCTTGGCTTCTTCTTGAGTTAATCCTTTCTCAGAACTTCTTAGTAGTTTGAGGACTTCGATGGGTTTTAAGTTATAATAGGCAGCAGTTGCCGGATTTGTAGAACTTGTCGGTGTTGGCATGTTCGTCTTTTAATTTTGAATAGTGAATATTTAAACTTTCCTTGTTTCACATTTGCGCGAAAATCATGTTCTTTCTGCATAGTTGCTGAGTTAACTATTTATATCCAAAGGTCAACCTGCAATCGCATGGTTGAGCATTATCTTCTTCCTGAAAAAGAGGTTCTTGCAGGTCTTAAAGCGTCTGATAAGGGTTTGTCTAGTGAGGAAGCCGCTAATCGTTTGAAGGTTTATGGTCCTAACAAGATTCGTGAGGCTCTGCATGTTGGTCCGATTACTATTTTCTTGTCGCAATTTAAGAGTCCGATTGTGTGGATTTTGATTGCAGCAATGCTGATTTCCTTGTTTGTGAAAGAATACGTTGACTTTTGCGTGATTGGTGTTGTTGTTGTTCTTAATGCTGTTCTTGGTTTTGTGCAGGAATATCGTGCTGAGCGGGCTATTGAGGCTCTTAAGAAGATGATTTCCTTGAAGGCGACTGTTTTGCGTGATGGTGATGCGCGCGAGATTGATGCAGAGGAAGTTGTTCTTGGTGATATTTTGCTTCTTGATACTGGTGATAAGATTCCTGCTGATGCGCGTTTGCTGGAAGTTGTTAATCTGCAGACGCAGGAGGCTTGTTTGACTGGCGAGAGTGTTCCTGTCAAGAAAGCGGTTTTTGTTTTGAAGAAAGAGGCTGCTGTTGCTGACCGCGTTAATATGGTGTTTTCCAGTACGGTTGTGACTAATGGTCATGCCCGTGCTGTTGTTACAGGCACTGGCATGAACAGCGAGATAGGCAGGATTGCCACGTTGATTCAGGAGGCAGAGCCAGAGCCTACTCCTATGCAGAAGACGTTGAAGAAATTGAGCGTGTATATTGGGGTGCTGGTTGTTATCATTGCCGTCATTGTTTTTGTTGTTGGCTTGATTAAAATTGACCAGCCTGTTGCTGCTATTTTGCTGACTGCTGTTGCTTTGGCTGTTGCTGCTATTCCTGAGGGTTTGCCTGCTGTTGTTACCGTTGGTCTTTCTATCGGTGTTCAACGTATGGCGAGAAAGAATGCTCTTGTGAGGAATCTTCCGAGTGTTGAGACTTTGGGTGCTTGTACTGTCATTTGTTCTGATAAGACTGGCACGTTGACTCATAATG
>CAYUHB010000056.1:0-5743 GCA_964444355.1 uncultured Methanosarcinales archaeon | reverse complement strand
ACTATTATTGATGCTCCTGGGCACAGGGACTTCATCAAGAACATGATTACTGGCGCTTCACAGGCTGATGCCGCAGTGCTGGTCATTGGTTCTGAAGGAGTTCAGGCTCAGACAAAAGAGCACGCTTTCTTGTGCAAGACGCTTGGTGTTCAGCAGATTATTGTTGCCTGCAACAAGCAGGACTTGAACAAGTATGACCAATCAAAGTTTGAAGCTACCAAGAAGGCAGCTCAGGACTTGTTGAAGTCTGTTGGTTACAAGATTGATGAAGTTCAGGTTATTCCAATAGCTGCTTACCCTGGCGAGAACGTTGTTAAGCAATTGGGCAACATGCCGTGGTACAAGGGACCGAGTTTGATGGCGTCTTTGGACAACTTGAAAGAGCCTGTTAAGCCGACTAACTTGTCATTGAGGCTTCCTATCCAGGACGTTTACAACATTACCGGTATCGGAGTTGTTCCTGTTGGTAAGGTTGAGACTGGTGTTATGAAGGTTGGCCAGAAGGTCATCATAATGCCTGGAAGAACCGGAGCAGGTATTACCGGCGAGGTTAAATCCATCGAGATGCACCACGAGCAGATGCAGGAAGCAGGGCCTGGTGACAACATTGGTTTCAACATTAGGGGTGTTGAGAAGAAGGACATTGCAAGAGGAGACGTTATTGGTCCTATTGACAATCCGCCTACTGTTGCTACCGAGTTCACTGCTAACGTTATTATCTTGAACCATCCGACTGTTGTGACTGTTGGCTACACTCCTGTGTTCCACATCCACACTGCTCAGGTTGCGTGCCAGATTACCGAGATTGTCAAGAAGATTAACCCGGCTACTGGTGAAGTGCTTGCAGAGCACCCGGACTTTGTCAAGAACGGAGATGCAGCTGTGTTGAAGATTAAGCCTATGCAGCCTCTGGTTATTGAGAAGGTCAAGGAGTTCCCGCCTTTGGGCAGGTTTGCCGTGCGTGACTCTGGTAACACTGTTGCTGCAGGCATGTGCATTGACTTGGTCAAGAAATAAATTTTTTTTAGTTTATTTTTACTGATATGCAAAAGGCAAGAATCAAGCTGGCGAGTATTGACATTGACAAGTTGAACCAAACTTGTGCTTTTATTAAAGATATCGCCGATAAGACAGGGGTTGATATCAGAGGTCCTATTCCTCTGCCTACCAAGCGTTTGAAGCTGACGACAAGAAGGTCGCCTTGCGGGCAGGGTTCTGCCACGTTTGAGCGTTATGAGATGCGTATTCATAAGCGCTTGATTGATTTGGGTCTTGACGAGCGCGCTTTGAGGCTTGTTATGCGCGTGCCCATACCAGAAGGGCTTAACATCGAAATCGAAATGATTGATGTTTAAGTGTTCTTTTTCTGATGCAAACTAGTTCTAGACCTGAGTTGAACGACATCGTGAGCCGAGAGAAGAGTATTAAACATATTTGCAACGCAAATATCTATTAGAATGCTTCTCGAGGCGATACGAGGAGTTCTTTTGATGGTAACCAACACCGAACTTGTTCGGCGGGGTCTCGAAGAGCTTTGCTCTTCGAAACTTTCTTAAAGTTACTCAATGAATGTCATTCCGTATATGATTGCTATTCCGAGCAGGAAGTAGATTAATTGTATGACTGCTTTTCTCAGGTTTCTTTCTTTGTGCAATTCTGGGAGCAGGTCTGCGCTTGCTATGTAGATGAATCCTCCTGCTGCGAATGGCACGAGTATCGCGCTGATGTTTTGTATTCTCGTGCTGAAGAAATATACTGCCAGTGCTCCAAGCACTGCTGTGCACGCGCAGAGAAAGTTGAAGAATAATGCTTTTTTTCTGGAAAGCCCGCCGTAAATGAGTATTCCGAAGTCTCCGAGTTCTTGTGGTATTTCGTGGAGTATGACTGCTACCGTCGCTGCTATGCCCACCTGTATGCTTGCAAGATATGCTGCCGCAATTATCATTCCGTCAACGAAATTGTGCACTCCGTCCCCGAACAGGTTTAGAAATGCTATCGGTCCCATATGGTGATGGTGGTGGTGATGATGTCCGTAATGGCAGTGGTACCAGAACAGGAATGTTTCTAGTATGTAAAATACTACAACTCCAACAAGCGCGTAGACAAGAACCGGGCCTCCGTTCTTTTCTAGTGCTTCTGGCAGCAAATCCAAGAATGCTGCTCCGAGAAGTGCTCCTGCCGCGAAGCTTACCAGCCCGAATAATATTTTGTCAAGCAGTTTTGGTTTTAGATATAGTGTTATAACTCCGACAAATGCTATCAGGCTTACCAGTATGACTGATATCATTATGTATAGGAAAATCATACTGCAGTCATTAGTATTTTTATTTATAAACCTTTGCCTGTGCTGAGCTGTTAAGTAAACGCCACTTCATCAGCAAGTTTATATTGGATTTTCTTAATTTAATACAAAAAGAAAAATTAAAAAAGTCCCGCGAACTAGCAGGACAAAATAGATGGAAAGAACTAATAAAGATTTCTTTTTTATTATAATTTAAGATTTTTTGGCAATTTCTTAACTATATCTCTTACTTCTTTTTCATGTTTTTCAATTGTAACACTATCGACTTTAGAAATTATATCTAAAAATCTTTCTGCATCTTTACCTTCCAAAGTGGGTGTTTTTTCAATTGCTTTTGCCATTTTTTAAATTCTCATACTTTGCTATAGTTGTAACTAATATGTAACTAATGCCCTTTATATGGGAGTTTATATATATAAACTTTCCTAATCTTTTACTTAAAAAATCTGTTAATATCATAAAACATAGGAATTGCTTCAACATCTTCTTTAGCGAGCAAATCTTTAGTTTTCTCGTCATTATTAGAAAAATTAAATCCCATTTTTTGATACCACTTGTACGCCCCTGTTGCCTTTTTTGCATGCGTGGTTATTACTCTACAACCCACCCTCTCCCTTAAGGTATTTGCGTGGTCAAGTATGGACGCCCACATTATTCTACCAAGACCTAAATACTTAGCTGTTTCCAACTGGCTGTTATAATCATCAGCCACACACATCCTGCCTATCTTAAGGGCCGGAACAGAAGAGTAACCATCATCAGTCTTACTCTTAAATTGCGATAGTGATGGATGTCCTTTGTCTATCTTGAGTGGCTGTTTATCTGTCAACAAGGTCACATATCCTGCAAGAACATTGCCATGAAAAAACAGATATGTTTTTGAGAAATCAATTAAGTGCTCTTGCAACGCGTTTTCTTTTAAGAAAGCATCTAGTTCTTTTGAGACTGCGGAAGAAAATCCTTTAATTTTGTGGGAGTTCTGTTCTGTCAGTTTTTCAACACGTATATCTTCCGGCATTAATTTTGTCTTTTCCATTCTGTTTTGATATTATTAGTGTGTTATTTATTTATCTTTCTTTAATGTTATAACGGATGATACTAAGATAACAGCTCACCTTGTGCAAAAGATTAAATATTCCTGCCTGTCTTTTTCCTTTATGGAAGAAGTTGACGTAGTTGACGCGCACGATAATGTTGTTGTAAAGGCAAAAAGAGAGGAAGCTCACAGGAAAGGCTTGTTGCATCGTGCTGTTTTTGTGATGTTGTTTGACCCTGATGGTCGTTTGTATGTTCAGCAGCGTTCTCTTAAGAAGGATTTGTATCCGGGTTTTTTTGAAGGTTCGTTGTCAGGTCATGTTTTGAGTGGCGAGTCTTATACTGAGGCTGCTGAGCGTGAATTGCACGAGGAATTGGGCGTGTGTGTTTCTCCAAGGCATTTGAAGGATATTGTCTTGTTCGGATTTCATGACGATGAAGAGCGCGTTCTTGTAAGGTTGTTTGCTGTTAAGGATTTCAAGCTTGGCATTGAGCCTGATACTGAAGGCGAGGTTAAGTCTGGCGAGTTTTGGGCTTGGAAGAAGCTGGAGTCTGAATTGAAAGGTAAGAAATTGTTTCATCCTTTGTTCAGGAAGGCTTTTGAGGAGTTTAAGGCAGTGAAGGAAAAGGCAGTGGAGTTTGTGAAGTTGTGAGGGTTGTTGTTATTGGTGGCGGCACTGGCAGTTTTACTGTTCTGCGCGGTTTGAAGAGCAGAGTGGAAGAGTTGAGTGCTGTTGTTTCCATGTTTGATTCTGGCGGGAGCACTGGCTTGCTTAGGGACGAGTTTGGCATTCTTCCTCCTGGCGATGTCAGGAGGTGTCTTGTTGCTTTGGCTGATGAGAATGACATTTTGCGTAAGTTGTTTATGTATCGTTTTGACGAGCATAGCAGTCTTAAAGGGCATTCGTTTGGAAACCTTTTCTTGACCGCGTTGACAGAAGTCACAGGCAGTGAGCAGGAAGCCATTCGCCAGGCTTCCAGGATTTTGCGTATTCACGGCAGGGTGCTTCCTGTTTCTCTTGACAATTGTAATGTTTTTGCCGAGTTGGAGAATGGCGTGAAAATCATGGGTGAAACGAATATTGACGTTCCTCGTCATGATCCTAATTTGCGTATTGTTAAAGCTTGGCTGGAGCCTTCTGCTAATGCCAGTTCTGATGCTGTTGATGCTATTTTGAAAGCTGACCTTGTTGTTCTTGGTCCTGGTGATTTGTTTTCCAGTATTATTCCTAATTTGCTTGTGAAAGGCATTCCTGAGGCTTTGAAAAAGTCTAAAGCCAAGAAGGTGTACGTCTGCAATTTGATGACTAAGCACGGCGAGACTACGAGTTTTAAGGCTTCTGAGCATTTGAAGGAAATCATCAAATATGGCGGCTGTCCTGATGTTATCGTCTGTAATTCTTCTAAAGGCAGTTCTTCCCTGCTTCAGAAGTATGCTTCTCAGAACCAGTTTCCTGTGATTGTTGATGGTGAAGAGATTGCTAAGCTGAACGTGAAATTGGCGCTGGCTGATGTTATGTCTGCTCCTGAGCTTATCCGTCACGATAGTGAGAAGCTGGCTGAGCTGTTAATCAGGCTATAACTTTTTGCAATCAATTTTTGTCATATTTACTAAACTTTTATAAATGTGAATGTGTTAAAAATAACAGGGTGGCAATGTGGCATTTGACGAGAATTTAAGGAAAGACTTGGAAAGGGAACGTCTTGAAGAAGAGCGTCTTGATGCTTTAGACAAGGAGTATTTGAGCGTTCAAGTCAATCGTATGGTTAAAGAGGTTCTGGATGTGGTTGGCGATAAAAGAATTTTGCTTTTGGCGCTAGGGTATGGCGGGATTTCTACCGCTGATAAAATGCAGAGAGTTTTTGATATGCTTAAAGTTGAAACCGAAAGAGCGAATTTGGAGCAATTGTTGTCGCATTCCCCGCAGGGTTTTCGTGAGACTGGAAGAATATTCCAGGGTAATAGAGAGTGCTCTCCTGAATCTCTTCGTTTTTCAAAAGCTGATGTTTTTTTGGTTTGTGATACTGAAATTACGAGATCTGGTTTGAGTTTTGTTAGTGGTTATCTTTCTGGCATAGAAATTCTCCAAAGGACAGGATACGGAGCTGTTGTTTACGATCATGTTGGTTTATCTCATTTTTCTGTTTGGCCTCCTAATGCTGTTGAATGGAAGGGACCTGAGGGCTTTATTCGCGAGAAGAGTTTTGAGAAATATCAGGAATTGGAAAAAAGGGATTTGCTTGGGTTTATTCCCGGCTGTCATTGGCCAGTAACCTTCGCTAAAGCAGGCGCTGCTTTGCTTTTTGCCCAGGCAGGACTATTTGAGGAAGCTCATGAGTGCTGCCGAATATTGATACGGTCTGATCCATTTGCAGGGCACTATTCTAAAGGGAATGTCTGTGAAC
>CAYUHB010000055.1:0-5762 GCA_964444355.1 uncultured Methanosarcinales archaeon | reverse complement strand
TGTATTTTTCCGCAAATGCCTCCCAGCGTAATTCTCTTTTGTAGTAGCTGCCAACAAGTTTTGGAGGTGGCGCCAGTTCTCTATACCACTCATCATAGGATGCTTCAGGAATTCTTGAATCAGAAGTTGCACCATCGTTTAATGTATGTCTACTCATTACCGATATTCTGCAACCATCTTCCTGAGAGGGTGCAGCAAATATGCACTTCGTGTAAAGGGTCATAATTATTTTATCAGTTCTTCAAACGTTATTCCTTTGCTTTCTGATAGTTCTTGTGTTACTGAAAGGTTTTTTCCTGAGTCAGACAAATCTTCTGGATTGAGGAATCTCCATTCTTTTCTGAAAAAGCGGACTGCAACTAGTGGTCTTGCTCCTGCGATTTGTGCATAAGCAACTAATTCTTCTACTTCTCTTTTTTCTAAATATTGGTATTTGCTGTTTGTTGCTTTGCATTCAATCGCCAAATTCACCCCTTGTCTGTTCGCGATGATGTCTGGCGCTGGGTACTTCATGCTTCCGCTTCCTGCTACTCTGCATGCAGTCCATTGTTTTGCCCAGAATGCGTGTATTAGCTCTCTTTCCGCGTTTGACCCCTTTTCTTTGTTTCCCATTAAAACCTTTTAATTTCGTCAATTTATAAACGTTTCTCAATTAAAAGGAGCGGTTTCCTGCCTTTTTTCCTCTAAATAAGCGCGTTTTTGCAAACGTTTAAATAAATGAACGTTTTTTGTGCTTTTGAGGTGGTTTTAAATGGTACAATCTTCAAAAAGGCTTATTCCGCTTGCTGCGATGGAGCAGATTATGAAACAGGCAGGTGCAGAGCGTGTTTCTGATAAAGCTAAGGCTGCGATGAAGGAATTGCTTGAGGAGTATGCTAAAACTCTTGCTCAGGATTCAGTGAAGTTTGCTTTGCACGCTGGCAGGAAGACTATCAAGGCTGGCGACATCAAACTTGCAGCAAAGAAGTAAGTCATAATTCAAGGTCGACCACGCCTGAGCTTGCTCAAGCCGAACAAGTTCGGCTGGAGTCCAGACAAACCTTGTTTGTCTTGACTCAGGTTGATTTTTCTCCCTCTTGCTGATGCGAGGGAGAAAAACAAGTCAAAGACCGTGGTCGAAAACGAAGAACGCAACGTAACTAGAAAAGTTTATAAACGGATAAATTGGAAAAAAGTAGTGTCTGGTGAGTTAATGAAGGTTTCAACCAAATCTGCCGAGGAGATTGTTTCTGAGGTAGCTGGAGATGATGTTCTTCCTTTAGTCAAGGCTTTGCATAACAAGAGTAATGTTTCTGAGTTTGCTCTTGCTGACAGGATTAAGAAGGAGATTAATCTTACAAGGAACATGTTGTACAGGTTGTATGATAACAATCTGGTGAGTTTTATCCGTAAGAAGGATAAGAAGAAAGGGTGGTATATTTATTATTGGACTTTTAATCAGAAGCGCATTAAGGATTTGGTTAAGGACGTTAAGCGTAAGCGTTTGGATTCTTTGCGCGAGCGCTTGAACCGTGAGAAATCTACTCAGTTTTATGCTTGCGCCAGCAAGTGTGTAAGGCTCGATTTTGAGCAGAGCCATGATTTTGGCTTCAAGTGCCCTGAGTGCGGTCTTTTGCTTGACTTGGAGGAGAATTCTCAGAAGATTAAGGAATTGGAGTCTAATCTGTTGAAGCTGGAAAAAGAACTGAAAACTTTGAGCAAGAAGAAGCGTTAAGTTCCTCAGTTGAATAAATTCCGAGTTCTGTTATTGTTTTGCTGATTGGTATGCAGTCGTGTGTTGCCGGCAGTTTTTGCGTGCACTGCAGCACGCTTCCTATTCCTATTACCTCAAATTTTTGGAGCAGTGCTGTTTCTTCCGGTCTTACAAGAGCTCCGTCTGGTGTGAACCCGTCTGGTTCTGTTATGTAGATGTCTGCTTTTTCCATGCTTGTTTTATCGTCAAATACCCCGTTCTTAATCAGCTCTTTTATCATTCCAGAAGTGCCTGATATGCATATCACTTTGCATTTGCGTTCTTTCGCAGCCTGCGGTAGTATTTGTTGCAGTATGGTTTTGGGGTATAGCGCGCATACTGTTCCTCCTTTTGGCAGGACTTTAGCCAGATTATAGCTTAGCGTGTGCGTTGCTTTCTCAAAATGTTTGATTAGCGCTCCGCGTGGTATCTGCTTTATTCTTTCCAGAAGTATTGGTGAGGAAAATGCTTTTGTAAGCATTATTTTTTGCGCTTGGATCCGCGCTCTATTTTGATTTCTTCCTGCAGTACTTTGTGCATTATGTTGTCCATGTGCTCTTCTATTCTTGCTACCCGTCTTTCCATTAGGACGAGAACTCTCATGCAGTATACTATTCCGAATAGAACTCCTACTATTACCGCAAGAACAATCCTGACTAACATGTCTTCCGTCATATTATGCACCTCTTTTTTTAACAAAAAAAGAGACCAGCCGAAACAGGTTTCGGCGCTGCCTCTTTTGATTAAGGTTCTTTATAAGTGAGAAGTATAAAAAGGTTTTGAAAAAAATTAGTGCTTTTCCCAGAGCAGGTTGAATATGTTCTCAAAGCTTTTTGCAAAGCTTGGCGTGTTGACCCATACGCCGAAATCATAGTTTGGGTGTGCATCAGCGTCGTCCAGGACCATGAATGTTATTTGTTTTCCGTCTACTATGCAGAATCTTGCTGGTACAGCGTCGATTTGTTTGACTTGTGCTGTTGGCATCATTGTTTTTGCCTGGTTTGCTTGCACTGGAGATAATACGCGTACGCTTACTCCTCTGTCTTTTGCTTTTTGGAAGGCGTTTTTGAATGCTTCTGATTTTCGTGCCATGCCTGATGCCGTCGTCATTATGCACACTGTTTTTTCTGCGTTTTTGATTGCAGATGCGATGTGGTTGTAAAGGTTTGTTCTTCCTCTTACTGCGCCGGTTAAATCTGCTGGCTCTACAAGGTCTATTCCTTGCTTGTGCAGTGAGCTGAGATCTCCGAGAATTTCGCTTTTTTTGAGCGTGTTCAGGAGGTCTACTTGCTTGTCTGCGTCTTCCTGTATTGATTTTTTTACTCTTTCAAGGACTTCTGACGGAGGAACCGCGATATACTTTATCGGTTTTCCGAGTTTCATTATTACAAATCCCTTGCGTTCAAGACTTTCTAGAACGTCATAGCTTCTGCTTCTTGGCACGTTTGCGATGTCAGAAAGCTCGCCTGCTGTTGCCACTCCTCGTGATAATAGTGCTGTCCAAAGTTTGGCTTCATAACTGTTTAATCCGAAGTCTTTGAGTTTGTTTAAAAAATCCTTTTGAACTATCATATTTTCTCCCTCGAACACTTGTGTTTCGTTGTTACTCCTTCGTAGGAATAACCAGTATATAAATGTTTCTCTTTTTTTGCTATTGCTGAGTGTCGAAAACGAGGTTTAAAAACAAGACAGACAGTCCCCCCCGTTTCCAGTGCAAAAGACCTTTGTTGTTTGTATGTTGTATGTTTATATATATAATTATTTATTATATAGAAAGAAATAGAAAGAGAAATCCGCCCCTCTCCCTTATATACTAACTAATAACTAAAAACAACAACAACACACCACCCTCCTTTTTTTCCATAAGAAATGCTGGGGTCTCTCCTTTACAAACATTTATATACGATAGTCAGACTCGTTTTTCCATATGAAAGAGGGGTTGGCGGGTTTTTTTGAGAAGTATCTCGAGAAAAAACCCATTTTTAAGAGTAAGCTCGCGCTTCAGTCTAATTTTGCTCCTAATCAGATTTTTCATCGTGATGAGCAGATTCAACAGCTGGCTAACATGCTTGCCCCTGCTTTGCGCGGCGAGAAGCCGTCTAACGTTTTTATTTATGGTAAAACAGGCACGGGCAAAACCCTTACTGTCAAATACACGACTCAGCAGTTGATGGATCTTGCTTCTCAGAAGAAACTGCCTGTCAAGATTATCTACCTTAATTGTAAGCTGAAAAAGCTCGCTGATACCGAGTATCGTATTGTTGCCCAGTTATTGCGCGAGTATGGCAAGAACGTTCCTCCTACCGGCTTGCCTACTGACGAGGTTTATCATTTGTTTTTCAGCACGATTGAAAAGGAAAAGCACATTCTTATTTTGATTCTTGACGAGGTTGACCAGCTTGTTGGCCGCGCTGGTGATGAGTTATTGTACAATCTCACTCGTATCAATTCTGAGCTTAAGAATGCCCAGATAACCCTTGTCGGTATTTCTAATGATCTGGTTTTTACTGATTCTCTTGACCCGCGCGTCAAGAGCTCTTTGAGCGAGGAAGAGCTCATTTTCCCTCCTTACAATGCTGAGCAGATTCAGAGTATTTTGCATCAGCGCGCAGTATTCGCATTCAATCCTGAGGTTCTGGCAGAGGGTGTTCTTGAGAAGTGTGCTGCTTTTGCTGCGCGCGAGCACGGCGATGCTCGCCGTGCGTTGGAGCTTTTGCGTGTTTCTGCAGAGCTTGCCGAGCGCCAGGGCGAGTCTAAGGTGTCTATTGCTCATCTTGACCTTGCAGAGGATAAGATTGAGCGTGACCGTGTTATTGACGTTATCGCCACTCATCCAAAGCAGTACCAGGTGGCTTTATTTTCGATTCTTGATGCTTGTTCGCAAAAGCCTGGCGTTTTTACTGGCGAGATTTATGCTTTGTATGAGAAGTATTGTTCCCAGATAGGTCTTAGGCCTTTGACCCAGCGGCGTATTAGCGATATTATCGCTGAGTTTGATATGTTGGGCATCATTAGTGCCAAGGTTATTAGCAAGGGTCGTTATGGCCGTACCCGCGAGATCGGCATCGGCGTCAATGATTCAATTGTTGAGAAGATTAAGAGTATGTTGTCTGAGGAGCTTGGCTTGTCATGGACCAATTGAAATTATTTTTTCGCTCTGCCCCGAGATTGCTCGGGGTGGATTTCTTCTCCCCTCGCAGGTGTGGGGAGAAGAAATTCAGTCAGAGACCAGAGCGAAGTTCAAAAGGGAGATATTAATGGAGCTCTTAGTTAAGAAGAAGGAGATTGTTGGAGCTTTTTTGAGGAGTAATGTTCTTGTTAGTCGCGAGGTTCTTGCCAGGTTGGACCAGCCTGGCGTTGCTGACCAGTGGTATGATGCGCTTTCCAGGGGTGTTCGTCCTAACGCTCTTTTGGTTCCTGATTCTGGGTCTTCTGTTCGTGCTGTCTGGGAGTATGACGATAAGCCGAAGAAGCGTTCTGTTCAGGATTTTGTTGATTATTTTAATGTCCGTTATCGTTCTTTGGAGCGTTTGCTTCAGTCAAGGCAGGATTTGCAGAATTTGACTTCTATTTCCCGTTTGCGTTTGAAGAAGGATCGCGAAACCCTTTCCATTATCGGTATCGTTTCTGATAAGCGTGTGACAAAGAACGAGCATATCCTGATTACTTTGGAGGATTCTTCTGGTTCGATTAATGTTTTGTTTTCCAAGTCTAAGCAGGACTTGCACACTCTTGCTTCCGATATCGTTTTTGATGAGGTGTTAGGTGTTTCCGGCGTTTTGGGTGATGGTATCGTTTTCGCGAATTCCTTGGTTTTTCCTGATATTCCTGTTGTTGAGATGAAGCATTCGCCTGATGAAGTGTATGCTGCTGTTCTTTCCTGCGTGCACGTTGGTTCTTCTCTTTTTGAGGCAGAGAAGTTTGAGAATTTTGTAAAGTGGGCTAACGGAGAGGGGCCTGATCAGGAGATTGCCAAAAAGTTGAAGTATTTGTTTGTCTCCGGCGACCTTGTGGACGGTGTGGGTATTTA